>NZ_CEYNTP010000001.1:0-3018 GCF_982873095.1 Lentiprolixibacter sp.
GGGCCTGGTTGAAGATGCCTATAAAAAGTACCAAGACTACTTCCCGGGCCACAATCCCATCTCCATGAAGAAGGCAGTTAATGCGTATATACGAAGCGTGATGGGCAAGGGGAATGGGGAGATCATCAGGGTCTATGAATAGTGTATTATGGAGGAAAAGAGAATTATAGAAGAACTTAACAGAAACAGGGCGGTATTCAGGGAACTGCTCAAGGACATAGAGGAACAGCTGTATTTTTGGAAACCAGGACCCGGGAAGTGGTGCCTCCTGGAGGTGATCTGCCACCTGTACGATGAGGAACGGGACGATTTCAGGGCGAGGACACGGCACGTGCTGGAAACCCCAAATGCACCCATGCCAACTTTTGACCCTTTGATCTGGGCGACGGAACGGAAGTACATGCATCAGGATTTCAATGAAAAACTCAGCGCCTTTTTACAAGAGCGTCTCCTGTCTGTTGATTGGCTGCAATCCCTTAAGTCGCCAAACTGGGATAATGCCTATGACCACCCCAAATTAGGTCCCCTCACAGCAAAGATGTTCTTGTCTAACTGGCTGGCCCATGATTATCTTCATTTCCGACAGATAAACAGGATCAAATACGAATACCTGAACATCCACTCCGGGGAAAATCTAAATTACGCTGGGCAGTGGTGATTGATTTTGGAACACCCTAGTCCCCCTTAGGTCTGGCATTAATCTGCCTTAACAACTCCCAAAATAATCTATATCCACAGAACATCGTTACCTCTGTCAGCTGCTTTTTTAGTAATTTCATAGTCCCTAAAACACACAGATAATGGACTATTATTTTTCTACCACTTTACGTGATACCTCTTTTGACGAAGCCATTGATAAAACCACGAGCGCCCTTCAGCAAGAAGGCTTTGGAGTGCTTACAGAAATCGACCTGAAAGCTACCTTCAAGAAAAAACTGGATGTAGACTTCTATAATTACAAGATCCTCGGGGCCTGCAATGCCCCGTTTGCCCATAAAGCCCTGCAGGCCGAAGATAAGATCGGAACCATGCTTCCCTGCAATGTTATTGTTCAGGAAAAAGAACCTGGCCTTATCGAAGTTTCGGCAGTCGACCCTCTAGCTTCCATGACGGCTGTTGAAAATGCGTCCTTAGGTCAAATAGCTCACGACGTTCAGGCCAAACTAAAGCGGGTCATAGACAGCCTGTAAGCCAGCCAATGGGGGTTTACGCTTTTAGAACAGGGGATTAATCTGCAGCCAACATGTATTTTGCACTGGTATATTATCCACAGATAGA
Organism: Lentiprolixibacter sp.; assembly: GCF_982873095.1. Taxonomy (NCBI): domain Bacteria; kingdom Pseudomonadati; phylum Bacteroidota; class Flavobacteriia; order Flavobacteriales; family Flavobacteriaceae; genus Lentiprolixibacter; species Lentiprolixibacter sp. The sequence goes on from NZ_CEYNTP010000001.1 coordinate 1,279, forward strand.
ACATGAGGGTTTCCATGCCTTCCGGGACAGATACGAACCCTATTCTGAATTACTCCCGGAGCATGTCCCCTTTGTTTTTCCGGTGCCGGAGAACATTGGCAGGGATAAGCTGGAGGCTCACATTGAACAGGTGGTCAACACCTGCAAGCCATTTGATGCGCATTTTTGCACCCTTGAAAAAACCTGGGACCACTGGTTGTATCTGGGGGCAAAAGAAGGGCATGATGCTATAGTAGAACTCCACGATAAACTTTACAAGGGCATCCTGAGCCCCTATCTTCGAGAGGATCTTCCCTATTACCCGCATATAGCTCTGGGCCTATTTAGCACAGAGGCCTATGATTTCAACAATCCTACTGCCGAATTAACCTTAGACGAGGAGAAGTATAACAGCGCCCGAAAATCTTTTGAAAAAATGGGAGTGGACCTTTGGTGTACTGTGGATAAACTAACCCTGGTGGGTGTCAATTCTGATTTTACAGAATGTGTTGATTTGAGAAACTTCACGATGATAGAACCTTCGCCTTGAAATGGAGCATTGGGTTTGATGTCATTGCACAATTATTGAGATAAGCGGCTACCTGAAGGCAGAATGATTAAAAAATCAAATACCGGGACGATAGTAATTTCTGATATCGGCAGGCCTTTGTAATTCCGATTAAATCCTGATATTTATATCGTAATCCAATACGTGTTTCTATGGCAAACAGCAGAACGGCCATGATCTATTCTTCGGTGGACGGTCAAACCCTTAAGATTTGCAACCGTCTCCTCGAGATCCTTAAAGACGATAAACAGCCCATTGAACTCTTCTCTATAGAGGAATTTCAGGAAGACATATCCCAATTTGACCGATTGATCCTTGGGGCAAGCATCCGATACGGGGTTCACAACAAACAGGTCATTGATTTCATCAATACCAACAAGGCAAAGCTCGATAAGATGCAAACGGCCTTCTTCTCCGTTAACCTTGTAGCGAGGAAACCTGAAAAAAACAGCCCGGAGACCAATCCTTATGTCATCAAGTTTTTTAAGAAGATAGATTGGAAACCCGATATTGTGGAGGTGTTTGCGGGAATGCTGGACTACCAGAAGTATCCGTTCTGGGACCGGATCATGATCCAGCTTATCATGAGGATTACCAAAGGTCCTACCGATCCCAAAACAAAGGTTGAATATACGGATTGGAAACAGGTGGAAGCTTTTGGCAGAAAGCTGTCCGATTGGTAACTCTGTTTTATATCCTCCATAAACGGAAAAGGTAAATTTTTCCGTCCGAAAAGGTATTTTTTATAAAAAAGGCGTATTTACTATTTTAAAGGCGTTTCGGATATCGATTAATTTATTGAGAATTAAAAGGCAATCCTATGAAAAAACGGGTACTGTTAGGCCTTCTGGCCATATTTTCAACTTTTACCAGCTGTGAGGAAAAGGTAAAAAATAACGAATCCCATCCGGAGGAAGCCATAATAAAGGCGTGGATCGAATTTGGCAATCACTGGGAACAGGAGGCAGTTGAGGAACTGGTCCTTCTTTATACCGAGGATGGGATGAATGTACCCCCGGAAGGAGAAATACTTATTGGTCGCGAAGCCATTTCCGGATTTTATGAATTCCTTTTTTCCAATCATTTGCCTAGCACCTACCGGCATGAAATTAAGTCAATTCAGGCTGCTGATAGCATGGCCATCGAATACGGCGAATTTACCGTAAATTGGGTACGAAACGATAGTACGCCCT
>NZ_CEYNTP010000001.1:3028-32415 GCF_982873095.1 Lentiprolixibacter sp.
ATGACCCACTGGGTAAAGGTAGAGGGCGATAAATGGCAAATAAAAAAGTTTCTTTTTAATTCCCCGCCCGCCTCAGAGGCAGATCAGGCTCAATAATAATATTCCTTCACATCATCCAGGGGCAGGAAGACTTACATTACTACTATGAAACGCCTTTAATAATGATTAACTTGACGAACTGAACAATAGCCCATTTTCTATGAAAAAAATATCCCTGCTCTCTCTATTTTCCATAATACTGATCACATCCTCCTGTGAAAAAGAAAGCGCAACAGTTGTCACTTCACCAAATGGGGTGAATACCATAACCTTCCAGCTCACTGAAAAAGGGGAGCCAATGTACTCCGTAGTCCATGGGGAGGAAGTAGTCATTGGCAATTCGAAAATGGGATTCGATTTTAAAGACCAGGAATCCCTGAGCAGCGGTTTTAGCCTCCTCGGTACCGAACAAAACACCATAAACGAAACCTGGGAAATGCCCTGGGGGGAACAGCGAGAGGTCGTAAACCATGGAAATGAACTTTTAATAATGCTGGAAGAGCAAAACACCCCCGGACGAAAACTCAATGTGTATTTCCGTGCCTATGACGACGGGGTGGCCTTCCGGTATGAATTCCTGCCTCAGGAAGGCGTGGATTCCCTCACCATTATGGATGAAAACACAGAATTTCAATTGACAGGAGACCACATGGCCTGGTGGATACCGGGCGACTGGGATATCTATGAACACCTCTATACCACCACAAAGGTTTCAGAGATCGATGCCCTCTCCAAAAGGGATCACCCTGATCTCGCATCATCTTATATCCCTGAAAATGCTGTCAATACCCCAGTGACCATGCGCATGGAATCGGGTACGCACCTCAGCTTCCACGAAGCCAACCTCACCGATTATTCAGGAATGACGTTGAAGGTGGATGGGGAAAATCTTAAGTTGACAAGCGAGCTGGTAGGTTCAGAAAGGACAGGGTATAAAGTGAAAAGAGCACTTCCTTTTAAAACACCTTGGAGAACCATTCAAATTGCAGACACAGCTGCTGAACTCATCGCTTGTAATTTGATTGTCAACCTCAACGAACCCAACAAACTTGGAGACGTGTCCTGGTTTGAGCCTCAGAAATACATGGGGATCTGGTGGGAAATGCACGTTGGGACCTCAACCTGGGATTACGCCGGCTCCCAGGATATGGGCACCTGGACTAAGGATGGAAGGCCCCATGGCAACCACGGCGCCACAACCGATAACACCAAACGCTATATCGATTTTGCCGCCAAAAACAACATCAGGGGGATCCTTGTGGAAGGATGGAATACGGGCTGGGAACGCTGGATCGGATTTGAAGACCGGGAGGGTGTTTTTGATTTTATCACCCCCTATCCAGATTATGACCTGCAGGAGGTGGTTCGATATGGGAAGGAAAAAGGGGTGGATATCATCATGCACCACGAAACTTCTGCCGCACCGCGTACCTATGAACAACAATTGGATACGGCCTACGCCCTGATGAAAGAGCTGGGGATTCATTCCGTAAAAACCGGGTATGTGGGGAAAATCATCCCTAAGGGAGAATACCACCACGGGCAATGGATGGTAAACCATTACCGAAAAGTACTGGAAACGGCTGCAGGATATGAAATTGCCATCAACGCCCACGAGCCCATCAAAGCCACCGGATTAAGACGGACCTATCCGAATGCTATAGCACGTGAAGGGCTGAGGGGGCAGGAATTCAATGCCTGGTCAACAGATGGTGGCAACCCCCCTGAACATCTGCCTATTGTGGCCTTTACGCGTATGTTAGCAGGGCCCATAGATTTTACGCCCGGCGTATTTGAAATTAGCCTGCCACTTAAGCCCAATAACCAGATAAATACTACAATAGCACAACAATTAGCTTTGTTTGTAGTCATTTACAGCCCGATACAAATGGCCTGTGATTTTCCTGAAAATTACGAGGGGCAGCCCGCCTTTCAGTTCATCAGGGATGTGGGGGTCGATTGGGAGCAAACCAAAGTGCTGAATGGGGAAGTAGGAGATTTTGTTACCATTGCCAGGGAAGAACGGGAAACCGGCAACTGGTTCGTGGGTGGTATTACCAACGAAAATGCAAGGGAAATCAACCTTGCCTTTGATTTCCTTCCTGAAGGCCAGTCGTACAGCGCTATCCTCTATAAGGATGGTCCGGATGCACATTACCGTACGAATCCAACCGCTATCACGATTGAAGAATTTGAGGCCACCAGCGAAAGCAGCCTGAGCATTGACCTCGCAGAAGGGGGTGGGTTTGCAATTAGCCTTATGAAAACAGAATAGGGAATACCAAGGCACAACTGACCAATAGGGTGGAGAGCACTTCGTTTTTCCGTCCCCACTAGCGAAGTATTGAAGATACCCAAACACATACTGCCGGTAATTGTCCTGTCGCAATTCTTTTGTACCTCACTTTGGTTTGCAGGAAACGGGGTAATGCAGGACCTTCTTGAGGTGTTTTCCCTCAATGCATCGGCGCTCGGGAACCTCACTTCTGCTGTACAGTTTGGTTTTATTTCCGGCACATTGCTTTTTGCTTTCCTAACCGTGGCCGACAGGTTTTCGCCTTCGCGAGTATTCCTGATCAGTGCCCTTCTGGGCGGACTGTTCAATCTCGGGATGGCATGGGAAGGAAATACCTATTACAGTCTGTTCCTGCTGCGTTTCCTCACTGGATTTTTCCTCGCTGGTATTTATCCGGTTGGGATGAAAATAGCGGCTGACTATTACGATAAAGGCCTGGGAAAATCCCTGGGCTACCTGGTCGGGGCCCTGGTTTTGGGTACGGCTTTTCCCCATCTGATCAAGAGTTTTGGACAGGAACTGCCCTGGAGGCTCGTGGTATACACCACCTCTTCCCTGGCTGCCCTGGGTGGCCTTATGATGTTTGTGTTCGTGCCTAACGGACCATATCGAAGGAGGAGCGATCAACTCGACCTGACTGTCATTTACAAGGTTTTCAAATCCCCTGGTTTTCGGTCAGCTGCCTTTGGCTACTTTGGCCATATGTGGGAACTTTATGCCTTCTGGGCTTTTGTACCGGTAATGCTTACGTTCTATAAGTCGCTCCACCCGGAGGCCGTATTCGAGGTGTCCTTCTATTCCTTTCTGATCATTGCCATAGGCGGATTATCTTGTGTGATCGGGGGGTATCTCTCCCTGAAATGGGGCCCAAAAAAGATCGCGTTTATCTCTCTCCTGAGTTCTTGCATGTGCTGCCTTGTTTCACCCCTTTTCTTCTCACTTGCATCAGAATGGGTGCTTTTGATATTCCTGCTGTTCTGGGGGATGGTAGTGATTTCAGATTCCCCGCTATTTTCCACCCTGGTGGCCAAAAATGCGCTCGCAAACAACAAGGGTACGGCACTCACGATAGTAAATTGCCTGGGTTTTGCCATTACCATCCTTAGCATTCAGCTGCTGACGGTGCTGGTTGAAACGATCCCACGCACTTATTTGTATATGCCCCTGGTTTTAGGGCCTGTGCTTGGGCTTTGGGCGCTTTCGTCCAAATCGAGAAGTCCTGTCCGTTAGTCTTTATTGGAATTCCTTGGGTAAGTGCCTTTCAGGAACATCTTAATTTTTCCTACCTTTTAAACCTAATCAACCTAAGACCTTATGAAAATTATCTCCTCCTTTTCATTGCTGATTTTTCTTATTTGTTTCAGTCCCGCTGGAAGTGCACAAACCGACAAGAATAAAGCCCTGGATGATATGATCCGGCTTGGGATGAAGGACTGGAAAATTCCCGGACTTACCACAGTAGTGGTGAAGGATGGGGAAGTGGTTTTCAAAGAGGTGTACGGTGTTAAAAATCTGGATTCACAAGAGCCCGTGAATGGGGCTACCCTGTTTAGTATGGCTTCCACCACAAAAGCAATTGTTTGCATGGCCCTGGGAATCCTGGTGGACCAGGGCAAGTTGAACTGGGACGATAAGGTTCAGAAACACCTGCCGGATTTTCAATTATCCGATCCCTACATCACCCGAGAGGCCAGGGTTAAAGACCTCTTAACACACAACCTGGGTATTAGACCCGCCGATTTGCTCTGGGCAATAGACAGTGTTTCCACCAAGGAGACCCTGAAACGGTTCAGTAAGGTAGAGAAGGGATATCCTTTACGGGGAGGCAATGCCTACAATAACCTGATGTACGCAGTGGCAGGTGAGGTTATTGCTGCCGTAAGTGGTAAGGAATGGGGCGCATTCGTGGAAGAACATATCCTGAAGCCTATCAATATGTCAAGGACCTTAACCAAAGCCAGGAACATTTACAAAGCAGGCAATTACGCCATCCCTTATGATTATGACGAGGAATCCAACCCGGTTCGGGTCGCACACACCTTGTCTGACCAGATTGGTGCAGCAGGGATGATGTGGTCTTCGGCTGATGATGTTGCCAACTACCTCAAATTCCTCGTTAACGATGGGGTATTTGAAAATGATACCCTGATCAAACCCGCCACTTTCAAGTACCTTTTCCAACCCCAGGCACTACTGACAGCATCCAGTTTTTATCCGACTCTTAAACTCACCAAGCCCAATTGGATAACCTACGGCCTGGGCTGGTTCCAGCACGACTACCGGGGTCATAAACTGGATTTTCATACCGGCAGCTTGCCCGGACTTATTGCGATCACAGGTATAATGCACGACAAGAATGTGGCTGTGTATGTTTTTGCGAATATGGACCATGCAGAACTGCGGCATGCTATTCTGTATAAGGCTATGGACCTCTTTGCCTTTGATGACAATAGCAGGGATTGGCACAGTGAAATCTTTGAACTTTACACAGACTTGAAGCAAAAAAATAAAGAAGCTGCCGAAAAAAGGGAAAAAGAGCGAATACCCAATACCTCACCCTCCCTGGCTCTTAATGACTATACCGGAAACTATAACAATGACATTTGGGGAGAAATCCAGGTTACAGTCAATAACAATGAACTTATTCTATCCCTCAACAACAGACATACCCTCAAAGCCAGCCATTGGCATTACGATACCTTCCGGTCAGACAAAGACAACCGGTTCAGGGACAATATTATGTTCACATTCAACCTAAACAACGAGGGCAGGGTTGACGAATTGGAACTTTTTGGGGATATGTTCAAAAAACAATAGTGTATGTGTAAATCCTCCTCAAGGGGATCATTTCCATCCATTTTTATGTAACTTAAGAAGCCTAAAACCAACGATATGCCAACCTATACCCTACGCGTCAACGCCCAGGATTATGAGGTGGAAGTTGCCCAGGGCACTTCACTCCTGTGGGTGCTCAGGGAACACCTGGGACTTACAGGGACCAAATACAGTTGTGGGATTGCCCAGTGCGGGACCTGTACCATCCATGTTGACGGTAATCCAGCGAAAGCCTGTATCCTCCCTGTTGACGGGGTAACCGGCGGACAAGAAATTACTACAATCGAAGGCCTGTCAGAAAATGGGGACCACCCTTTGCAACAGGCCTGGGAGGAGGAGCAGGTACCCCAGTGCGGGTATTGCCAATCCGGACAGCTCATGCAGGCAGCAGCACTACTAAAAGAAAACCCGAGGCCCAGCCGGGAAGAAATCAAGACCTACATGAGTCCTGTACTTTGCCGCTGTGGCACCTATATGCGCGTTGTAAAAGCTATTGAGAGCGCAGCAAACAGTTCCCAACCATTAAGCTGAAATCCCTATGAAGAATCAACTCTCAACAGCAGCCAACAGAGCTTTCACCCGACGCGACTTTTTGAAATCTACCAGTGGGGTAGCCATGTTCATAGGCGTATCGGGTTTGCTTCCACAACTGATCTCCTGTAAGGACCAAAAACGCATACAGGAACAACTTGAAAAACACCCTATCACCGCCTGGGTACAGATCACCGAGGACGGTGAGCTTACCATTTACAATCCGGCGGCTGAAATGGGACAGGGCTCTATGACCTCATTGCCCCTGCTCTTTGCAGAAGAAATGGATGCCGACTGGTCGCGCGTAAAAGTGGAATTTTCTCCCCAGGAATCCGACATCTATGGCTCTGAAGGTTGGGCCCCCGGTAGCAAGCTTATGTTTACTGTGGGCAGCCGGACTACCAAAAGCTACTACCCCGTAATGCGAAGGGCAGGAGCCCAGGCCCGACATATATTGAGGTATTCTGCCGCGGAGCATTGGGGCGTGCCGCTTACTGAAACCTCAACCAATAACAGTGAAGTGTTCCATGAAGCATCTGGTAAAAAAATGAGCTACGGGGAGCTGGTCCCTGTGTTGAAAGTTCCTGAAAACCTTCCCGATTTTTCAGAAGGCGGACTGAAAGACCGGAAGGATTTCAAGTTGGTGGGGGCCGATATCCCCCGCACAGAAATACCCTCAAAAAGTGATGGCAGTGCACAGTTTGCCATAGACCTGCGTCTCCCGGATATGGTCTACGGTGTCCTGGAACGCGGCAACCTTCATGGGGCAGTACCTACATTGGAAAACGCAGATGAGATCCTGGCCCTTGAGGGAGTACTCAAACTCGTCCCTTTTGATTATGCTGTTGGTATTGTAGCCCAAACGCTGGAACAGGCCCTGGAAGCCAAGAAACGCCTTCAAATAAAATGGAGCGAAGCACAGGCATCAGGTTTCAATTCACAAGAGGCTTTTACCAAATACGAAAGGATTGCCAAACAGGCCAAAAAGGGTAAAATCATCAACGAGGTGGGTGATGTAAATTCTGCATCTCAAACGGCTGCAAAAACTTACACGGTAGATTTTAAAAACGACTATGTCTACCATGCACAGATGGAACCCCTCAACGCTGTAATTCAGGTTGCAGAAGACTGGGGAAGCGCTGAAGTATGGGTAGGGAGCCAGCAGGGTCCGGACACGAAACTGGGCGTGCCGGAAGTCCTTGGCATACCTCCGGAGAAGGTCAATGTGCATTTGCAATATTTAGGAGGCGGTTTTGGTCGTAGGAGCATGAACGATTTCGTTGAGGAATGCGCCCGGCTTGCCGGGGTGATGGCGCCCCTTCCGGTGAAATTGCTTTGGACCCGCGAGGACGATGTGGGTTATGGCGCCTTCCGTCCCTTGTCCCTCCAGCGACTGGAGGCAAATGTTGATACCCAGGGGAATATTACAGGGTTAAGGCATTGTGTGATCGGAGATGGTGGGCACCTGGTGGCCAGCGGCGCCCGGAATGACCATTATAATATTCCCAATCAACTGGTAGAATGGCGGGAAGCCTCACATGGGATCCGACTGAAACACTGGCGTGCCGTTGGGCATGGCCCGAATAAATTCGCCATAGAAGCTATGCTCGATGAAGTAGCCTTTGAACAGGGTATGGATCCGGTTGCCCTTAGAAGGAAACTGATGGCTGATTCACCCAGGGCACTTGCTACCCTGGATAAAGCAGCCGAAATGGCCCAATGGGATGCTCCTGTTGAAGAAGGGCGGGCCAAGGGAGTTTCCTTTGTGGAACACGGCTCCCTGGGAACCGGAATTTGCGAAATTTCAGTCGACCGCAGCAGCGGGCAAATAAAGGTCCACCATTTCTGGATTGCCCTGGATGCAGGTGTGGTGGTACAGCCGGATAATGTCAAGGCCCAGATGGAAGGTGGTATTATCATGGGGATGAGCAGTGTCCTCAAAGAGCAGATCACCATTGAAAATGGGAAGGTACAACAATCCAACTACCACAATTACCCGCTTTTGCGGATGCAGGATATCCCGGATAGCATCGAAACCGTACTGCTGGATTCCAATGAGATCCCCGAAGGTGTGGGAGAAACCGCTACCCCGATGGTAGCTGGTGCGATTGCAAATGCATTTTTAAAACTCACGGGTAAACGATTGCGCCACCTGCCCTTTACACCGGAGCGGGTATTGGCTGTTTTGAACAGCTAAACGAATAGATACAACCAACCTTTAACAAATAAACAATGGAAACCTTGAACCAGCTCCTGGCCATCGACCCCAATTATATCTTAATTGGTTTGATTGTGGTATTTTTTTCCATGGAAATGGCCTTTATCCGCCCGATCAGCTTCAAAGGCAAGCTGACCCACTTGTTCGAAAGTTTACTCTTTCAAATTATCGTAATTCTCATGGGGTCCCTCTTTGGCCTGATGATCGTTACCGCCTTCGATTTCATTGACGAGAACAATTTTGGGCTTTTTAACTGGATTGAAGTCCCTTTTGCCCTGAAAGTAATTGTCGGTGTTTTTATTATTGACTTCGCGGATTACTGGTTCCATCGGTTCGACCATAAGGTCCCGGTCCTTTGGCGTTTCCACAGGGTACACCACAGCGATACAGCCATGGATGCTTCCACCGCTTTAAGGCAGTATCCCACAGAGCTTTTTTATTTCACTTTTGGGGAGCTGATGCTGTGCGTGTTATTCGGGCTGGATATCCTATCTATGAACATCTTCCTGTTCCTGGTTATTCCCGCCTTTTTTTTCCAGCATACCAACATCCGTTATCCAGCATTCCTGGACAAGGCCCTGGGCTGGTTGATTTTGATGCCCAATTTTCACAAGGTACACCACGAACAGGACCAGCACTTTACAGATTCTAACTACGGGACCCTATTTGTTATCTGGGACCGCTTGTTCGGAACGTTTCGGACAAAGCCTGTCGAAGAGATCAATTACGGCCTTAAGGAGTTTGAGGGAGCCAAAAAACAATCTTTCCTGTTCCTGATCAGGAGTCCCTTCATGAGCATCAAGCGAATTATTGATCAATGAGCAGGAAGGTTAAAATTTTATATTGGACCCCCAGGGTCCTCTGCATCCTGGCGATTATGTTTATCAGCCTATTTGCCCTGGATGCCTTTGAACCAGGACGTACATTAGGGCAACAGTTATTGGCATTTCTGATACATCTCGTCCCCTCATTTATATTGCTGGCCATACTTCTGGTAGCCTGGAAGTGGGAGAAAATAGGTGCGATCATCTTTATACTGATTGGTGTGATTATGAGTCCCTTGGTCTTCATACACAACTACCGCATGAATGAGTCGTTTGGGATGAGCCTGGGGATCATTGCCATGATTACCCTGCCTTTTATTATAGTAGGGATTCTTTTTGTTTTAAGCTATAAAAATAAGCGCAGGAAAACATAGGCAATACTCCGTTTGAAGATTTAGAAATTTTGGGGTTAATCTGTTCATCCAAACGTTCTATTCACATTAAAAATTCCATTCCAAATATTTAATTATTAACCTCAAAATATAGGGTTGATTTCCCTTCTTTTTCATATCTTCTTAGCTTATTTGTAACAATGGTCTCCTCCATGAGACCAATACCTAGATAACAGTAATCCAAAAAATTTTATGATGAAAAAAATATCCCTTATTCTGGCCATGATTACACTATTTGTGGCCGTTCCCACCCAGGCGCAGTCCGTTGATGAAATCCTGGATAATTACTTCGAAAATACCGGCGGTCTGGAACAGTGGAAAAGCCTTACGGGCATTAAAATGAAAGCCAAAGTGAACCAGGGAGGGATGGAGATCCCTCTCGAAATCATTCAATTGAAAGATGGCCGGCAAATGACGACCATCACCTTCCAGGGTAAGGAGTTTAAACAAGGTGTTTTTGACGGCGATGTACTCTGGGGCCACAATTTTATGACCATGAAGGCAGAAAAGAATGATGCCGAAACTACGGCCAATTTTAAACTGAACACCAATGATTTTCCGGATTCCTTTATAGACTACAAGGAAAAAGGATATACCGTGGAATATTTGGGCACAGAAGAAATTGAAGGAACAGAGACCTATAAATTAAAGTTGATCAAAGAACCTTTAACTATAGATGGGAATGAGGAACAGGATATAAGTTTCTACTTTTTCGATACCGAGAATTATGTCCCCCTTGCCGTTCAGACAGAAATTAAGGCAGGGCAAGCAAAGGGCATGACCCAGGAAATCACTTTTAGCGACTACCAGGAAGTAGAAGGCCTCTATTTCGCTTTTTCAATGACTACTGGCGTAAAAGGCGGGCCTTCAAATCCCATGAGTTTTGATAGCATAGAGCTCAATCCCGAGGTTGAAGATGCTGCTTTTAGCTTTCCCGAGGAAATAGCACCCGAGGAAAAAAATTAATCTGTTGCAATCACTTATTATGGCCCTAAATTTTAGGGCCATATTTATAAATACGAGACCACAATGAAATCAAACACAGTATTCCTAATTGTATTGGGGCTTGTGTTCCCCATGCTATGTAGTGCGCAAGCACAATCGGGCATAGATGCCTCTAAAATTTTTGGCGATCTTAGAGCCCGTCATATTGGACCCGCCCTGATGAGTGGGCGGATAAATGATATGGAAGTTCACCCTTCCAATCCCAGGGTAATTTATGCAGGAACCGCGGGAGGCGGCGTTTGGAAATCAAACGACGCAGGAACTACCTTTAATCCCATATTCGACGACTATTGCCAGTCTATCGGGGCTGTGGAAATTGATCCCAACGATCCGGACAATACGATCTATGTGGGTACCGGGGAAACCTGGACAAGGAATTCGGTATCTATCGGAGACGGCCTGTACAAAACCACAGATGGAGGGGCCAACTGGAAGAAGGTCGGTTTTGAGAAATCAGAACGTATTGCCAACATCATCGTTAACCCAAATAATTCCCAGGAAGTTTATGTGGGCGTGCTTGGAGCACTTTGGGGGGATAGTGAAGAAAGAGGGGTATATAAATCTACTGATGGGGGTGCCACCTGGACGCAGCTGCTCTATGTAAATCCCAAGACAGGTTGTGCAGATCTGGCTATGGATCCCGCTGACCCGAACACCCTGTATGCCTCCATGTGGGAATTTCGCCGCACCGGCTGGTCCTTTGAATCAGGCGGGGCAAATAGTGCCCTCTACAAATCCACAGATGGCGGTGCTACCTGGAATAAGATCCATAATGGGTTCCCGGAAGGCAAATTGGGCCGGCTTGCGATTGCCGTTGCCCCTACCAACCCGCAGGTGCTCTACACAGTGATCGAGGCAGAAAAGGACGAACGCAAAGGATTATACAAAAGTAACGACGGCGGTGCCTCATGGGAACAACTAAACAACGATTTTGGTATTACCGTACGCCCCTTTTATTTCTCGCGCATCGTTGTAGATCCCAGGGATGAAAATGTAGTGGTCAAAGGCGGGTTGAGTGGTTCTATTTCCCGTGATGGCGGTAAAACCTTCAAAAATCTGGGGAATATGCACTCCGATATCCACGATATCGCCTTCAGCATCAAAGATTCAGACATCATGTATGTAGGAACAGACGGTGGCGTCTATCGCTCCTGGAACGGGGGAACAACCATGGAAATCGTTGAAAACCTTCCTCTTTCCCAGTTTTACCACATCAGTGTGGACGACGCAGAACCATACAATGTGTATGGTGGACTTCAGGATAATGGTTCCTGGTACGGCCCCTCTTCTTCCCCCGGGGGCGTAAATGCCCGTGATTGGGAGTCGGTAGGGCAAGGCGATGGATTCCGTGTGCTAAAGCATCCTACCAAACCTGTTATTTATTCAGAAATGCAAGGGGCGGAGAACGTCTGGAGAATAGATACCGAACGCAACCTGATCAAGACCATCCAACCCCAGCCCACCAAGGAGGCGGAAAAATTGCGTTTTAACTGGAATGCGCCCATGGCCATAAGTGCGCATCAACCCGATCGCTTCTATATGGGTAGCCAATACCTGCATAAGTCAGAGGACATGGGCGATAGCTGGGAGATCATATCGCCAGACCTCACGACCAACGATCCTGCAAAACAGAATCAGGAAGCTTCAGGAGGCTTATCCGTGGATAATTCCGGTGCGGAAAACCACACGACCATTTTTACCATTGCAGAATCACCGCTTGATGAAAATATCATCTGGGTAGGGACCGATGATGGCAATGTTCAGGTGAGCAGGGATGGCGGAAAAAGCTGGACGAATACGGTTCAAAACATTTCCGGACTCCCGGCCAATACCTGGTGTTACCACATCGAGGCCAGCTCCCTGGACAAGGGTACTGCATATGCCGTTTTTGATGGCCATACACAAAATGATATGGCACCCTATGCATATAAAACTACAGACTATGGGGCCAGCTGGACCAGTATTATCAATGGAGAGGTTGAAGGCCCGGTCCGGAACATACAGGAAGATTACGTCAACCCCAACCTCCTCTTCCTCGGTACGGAATTTGGATTGTACATCACTCTGGATGGAGGACAAAACTGGAGTAAGTTTACCAACAATATGCCTGCTGTGGCCGTACATTTTATTGACCTGCAGAAGCAGACCAATGACCTGGTGATGGGCACACATGGCCGGGGGGTAATCATAATTGATGATATTTCTCCACTGCGTGCCCTGACTCCTGAAATCCTGGATAAAAATGTCCACTTTTTTGATAACAGTCCGACTGTTATCAACGAAACCAGCAATTTTTCGGGGAACTTTGGTGGGGAAACTGAGTTCGTAGGGCCTAGCAAGACCAAGAACCTGCAGATCAAGTACTATCTGAAAAAGCGGCATACGTTTGGAAAAATGACCATGGAGATCCAGGATATGGATGGAAATAAAATCGTGGAGATTGGACCTGGCAAATCCAGGGGAATCAATATCGTGAACTGGAATTACACCAGGAAAGTGCCAAAAGTAGCCAAGGGAAAGACGTTTACTTTTGGAGGATTCACAGCTCCCCAGGTTCCTGCAGGGACGTACAAGGCTGTGATGAAAAAAGGAAAAGAAACCTTTGAGCATAGCTTCGAGCTGGTGTATGACAAGAACTCTCCCTTATCTGAAAAAGATCGGGAGCTGAAAAACCGTATCACCATGGAGCTCTACGATATGACGCAGGAGCTGGCGTATTTTGTGTATGAAATGGATGAGATGATCGCCAAAACGGAAACGGAAGGCAACAAAAAAATGCTTTCCAAACTTAATACCCTCAAGGAAACCCTTGTGATCACTACCGGGGATAATTACGTAGGAAGCGCAGAACCTCAGCTTAGGGAAAAAATGACCGACTTATACAGCAAGGTGGCTAGCAGTTACGACGCCCCTACCCAGGCCGACCTGGAAAACCTGCAGCTTATTTCGGCGCGTTTTCAACAGGCGAAGGACGATTACGCCAAACTCAAGAAAAAAATGAAAGGCCTTGAGGGCGTATCCCTCAAGAGCTTTGATGCCTTTCTGGAAAGTAAGTAATCATTATCCAATACCTATAAGCCCCCTGTCATTTGTACCAGGGGGCTTATTTTCATTTAATTTCCCATATGCCTCATGTCCTGAGTAATAAGGTTCTTGAAATCCATCTGGATGTGCCCCTGGAGGGATATTCCTTTAGCCGGTTCGACTGGACGGGTAAAATCACTCAGGTGCTATATCGCAACCTTCCGGTGACTGCCACGGAGCGGACAGACCAGGTGGATCATAATTTATTCGGAAAAGGCCTTTACAATGAATTCGGGATCGATACGGCACTGGGATTCCAGGAAGCGAAGCCCGGGGAATGGTTCCATAAGATTGGGGTAGGCGCCTTGAAAAAAACCGATGAACCTTACCAGTTTACCAGACGCTACAAAATAAGACCGGCCCGGTTCCAATTTGAAACACTTCCGGATAGTGTGCTTATCAGCTGCCTTTCCGAAACCTTAAATGGATATGCCTATGAACTCCACAAGGAAATCAAGCTTCAAGAAAACAGTCTGATCATAACTTACCAATTGGAAAATAAAGGGCGAAAGGTCATTGAAACGGAGGAGTATGTCCATAATTTCATGGGTGTTGCAAAGGACCTCATTGGAAAGGACTATCTGTTGCGATTCCCTTTTGAGCTGGATCAGAATAAATTCCAGGCACTCGTTAATTCGGAAAGGAAAATGGCCATTGGAAAAAATGAAATCAGCTTCCTGGGCATCCCCAACGAGCAATTTTTTGTCAGCCATCTCAATGGCGAGGAGACCGTATCTGCGATCTGGGAGCTGCAACATCATCAAACGGGCATCGGGATGCGGGAAACAGGTAGCTTTTCCACCCAAAAGGTGAATCTCTGGGGGTGGCAGCATGTGATCAGTCCAGAATTATTTCAAAACGTTTCAATAGATCCCGGAAATACCGAAGCATGGACCCGTACTTATCAATTTTTTAACCTCTAAAACGATGAACCAATGACTAACAACCACATTGATTATATCGAATTCAAGGCCCACGACCTGGAAAACACCAAAGCTTTTTATTCCAACGCCTTCGGATGGGAATTTACCGACTATGGCCCTACCTATACCTCCTTTGCGGAAAGCGGTATTTATGGTGGTTTTGAGACCACCGAAGAACCTATTGTAAATGGAACCCTCATAGTCTTGTATCATTCAGACCTGGAAGCCATTCAAGAGCAGGTTCAAAAGGCAGGAGCGCAAATTAGTAAGGCCATATTTTCCTTTCCCGGGGGAAGGAGATTTCATTTTAAAGACCCCAATGGAAATGAACTGGCTGTCTGGTCTGATAAATAGAAGCTGCCAGGGATCAGGTGTTAGAACAAACCCTAATCCCCTTATTCTGCTTTAGGCAATATCAGGAAAGTGGTATCTTCAGCCCCATAAGGGGCCTTACCATAGAAGCATTACATGACGCTAGTATCAAGAGACATCAACCAGGCTGTTGAATTATTAAACGCCGAAGACGTCGTAGCCATCCCAACGGAGACCGTTTACGGTCTTGCCGGGAACATCTATAGTGAAAAGGCGGTAAAGAAGATTTTCGCGCTCAAACGACGGCCTTTTTTCAATCCCCTGATTGTGCACTTAAGCGATCCGGACCAATTGCCAAATGTGGTGGCAACCGTTCCGGAAAAGGCGAGAGTGCTGGCAGAACGCTTCTGGCCGGGACCTTTAACCCTGATCTTGCCAAAGAAACCCGGGGTGCCCGACCTGGTGACCTCCGGAAAGGATACGGTAGCCGTAAGGGTGCCTAACCATCCCGTTACCCTCGAGCTCTTGCGCAAACTGGATTTCCCGCTGGCAGCCCCCAGCGCTAATCCCTTTGGGTCTATTAGTCCTACCGAATCCAGCCATGTCGCCAACTATTTTGAAGGCAGATTGTCTATGGTACTGGAAGGCGGGGCCTGTAAAAGAGGGATTGAATCTACTATTGTAGGATTCGAAGGGGATGAACCTGTTCTCTACCGCCTGGGTTCCATAACCGTGGAAGATATCAGCAAAGAAGTTGGTCCAATAGTCGTCCGCAATAAGAAAGAGACAGTTCCCGAAGCCCCGGGTATGCTGGCCCGGCATTATGCCCCAAATACCACTACTGTTGTGGTGGAGGATGTCCCCGGGTTTATTGCAGCACTTCCCGACCAAAAGATCGGCGTAGTACTCTTCCAAAACCCCATGGAGGCCCCTAATATAAAAGCCCAGGAAATCTTATCCAGACAGGGCAATCTGGAAGAAGCGGCCTCACGGCTGTATGCTGTACTCCACAAGCTGGACAAATTGGAGCTGGATATGATCGTGGCGGAAAAATTCCCGGATACGGGTATGGGGAAAGCCATAAATGATCGATTGCACAGGGCTACACAAAACTAATCTACCTGCACATGAAAGAAGGATTGTCTCTCAAAATACGGATACAAATTACAGCCCTGATCACCATCCTGATTTGGGCACATCTGCTGTGGGACCACTTTCACGGTGGGGTGCCTACCCATTACCTTCTGCAAAGTGAAGACCTACCCGGGGTCTCTAATTGGTGGGGTGGACTTACTCTTCCCCTGATCACTTTTTTATTGTTATTCTGGATGCACAAAAACCTATTGAAGGCCGCTGGGGAGGATACTCCTAAATCCCGAAAACTGTTATTCATAAGATTCTTCAGGGCATTGGTTTTTGGAATCCTTTTGTCTGTCTTTTTTACCCTAGGTTCCCAGGCACCGGGATATATGATGCTCGTTGCCATAGTCCTTTCCTTTTTTATGCCCCTGTACCTTCCGGAATACCTTTTGGGTTTTATCCTGGGGATGAGTTATACATTCGGTGCCAATCTGCCAATTCTGGTTGCTTTTATCCTGATGCTGGTGTTCCTGATTACGTATAAGCTTATTCGATCTGGAGTATTGTTGTTTATAGCCAGGTTTAGGTAATCCGTATAGTTTTTACTAGCTTTATTTCATGGCCGTCTCAAAAACACGATTGTATACTACTTTCTCCTTGATTTGCCTTCTTATTGCGGTAGCCATGCTGGGTATCTGGAGCTACCTTATAGATCCTTCCTCCACATTTTCCGTTATAGCCTTTGCCGGTTATATTCCCGGATTATCAGAAAATGTTACCCTTACTACCGTGCTTAGTATGTTCCTTTATGCAGCTGCCATCCTTTTTGCTGTAAAAGGGGATACCACAACGACGAAGAACCGTTATGGGATCCATTTTTGGATAATGGCAGTGGCTACTTGTTTATTGATCCTCAACGGCTATAGCCTGATCCGATAGGCAAATCCTTTTAAGCTGATTACCCACAAATCATAAGTATTACATTTATAGATAAATTGATGCGATACTTTTTGTACTTTTTTCCTAGAATTCAAAACACCAACCATGATTCTATCGCGATTTTTTCTTTCGTTTGTAGTTCTTTCACTTTACACCACAATCGCTTTTCCTCAGACCGCTAATGTGAGTAGCTTATTGGCCAAGGGTGATAGTATAATCGATACTGAAGATAACTGGAGTAAAGGAAGGGAACTATTCCGAAAAGCACTTGAACTGAACGGACAAGATCCCGTGACGAATCACAAATTTGGCCGGTCATTTTTAGGAGAATATTTCCAGGACAACAGTCTTGAACATTACCTTGACAGTGCAATCACCTATGAAAAGAAAGCTCGAACCTTGGATCCCAAATTTATCAATGCTTATAGTAATGAAGTGTTAGCATACCGACTGCTATGGAGGCATGGCATGAGCCGAAAAGTACTCATGGAAGCTTTGGAACATTTAGGGGATAATCCACGTATCCTCATGCTGGTGGGGCGCAATTATTTTGATACCGGGAACCCCGGGTTAGCCCTCCCCTATCTGGAAAAATCAATCGAACTTGGTGGCGAAAATGCACCGGGCGTCGCTTACCGCTTTGCAGGATGGTGCTGGTTCTACCTGCAGGATCACAACAAACAACTGGAATACTTTAATCGTTTCCGGGAGATCGATCCCAAAAGCCTGATGGGAATTGCCGGACAGGTACATTCGTATACTGGCTTGAAAGATTATAAAAAAGCTACTGAACTGGCCATTCAGATACGGGAAGAAAACCCGGACTATGACGCTCCCGCCTATCTAGAGGCCTATATTGGAGAGACGCTGCTTTTTGGCAATAGTTTTGACGAGGCCATTCCTTATTACGAGAAAGCCATTGAACTCGATCCTGAATCCCAAAACTTGTTTGCCACCAGAGCCGTCACCACTACTCTGGGTTACCTCTACATGAAGCAGGGGAAAAATGAAGCTGGAATAAGGCTCTTAAATAAAACCATAGAGCGAAGAAAGAAAGATTGGAAAAAAATGCCGGAACGCTGGGAGTTTAGTTTTGATATTGCATCCGCCTATGCGGCAATGGGAAACTTAGATGAGGCTTACCAATGGTTATACACCTCTGTGTTAACAGGTTATCCCGGTCATTTATGGGGGAATGATCCGGTATTCTCTAATTGCCATGAGGTTTTTGCATTCAAGGAACTGGTAAAACAGGCCCGTTTACGGGTGGAATCAGAATATACCAAAGTTGCCCAACATGAATAATTGTATATAGGAATAGCACCTTGATTTTTGAAACATAAAAAATATAATATCAACATTTAAATGATAGAAAACCTAATCGCCTCCTGTCCGAAAGAACTGGACCTTACCAACGATACGCATGCACAGCTCATTTACGAAACCGTAGCTGCCCTTCTGGATCAGGGCTATTCCCTCTCAGAACTCAAAGAGATCGAGTCCAGACTGATTGCACAGAACAAGGCGGACCACATTTTTATATTACTAGCACTAAAGCTGGCTAAATCCAGGATATTGGCCGCACAGATGGATGCCCCACTTAAGATCTCCGTGGTTTTCGCTGTATACAAAGAGCACAACAGGATCCGGAAAAGCAGTGAGCATCCCCATGGTGAAGATTTCCTCCTCAAGAAAGTCCGCCACCTGGAATGGTTATTTGAAGATCAGCCTAAGACGGAGTGGGAATTGATCATTGTGGATGACGGCTGCCCGGAGAAGAGTGGAAAAATTGCACAGGAGATTGTAGATGCCCACCAGTTGAACAAGCAAGTGCGTATCCTCTACCTGGAAGATGCCATCCGAAAAAAGTATCCCCCAGCTGCCAACCTAAATACTACCAGGGAAAGCCAGAAGGGAGGCTCTATTGTTTATGGGATGTGGGATGCCGTTCAAAGAAGTACCTCCGCCAATCATATTGTCATCTATACTGATGCCGACCTCTCTACGCATTTGGGGCAGGTAATGCTTTTGGTTGACCCCTTACTCAAGCAAGATAAACTTGTGGCCATAGGATCACGCAGGAAACCCACATCTGTTGTCATTAAAAAAGGCAGCCGGAATGATCGTGGAAAACTCTTTATATACCTCTGGAAACGCTTAATTCCCAACCTTGGGAATATTGTGGATACACAATGTGGCTTTAAGGCTTTTAAAGCGGAAATCATTCCCAAAATCATTGAGGACATGATCGAAAAGAAGTTCGCTTTTGATATTGAACTCCTGCTCAGAACGGCATTGATCGATGAGAAAAGCATTGTGAAAATCCCCATCGCCTGGATAGATAGTGAAGCGGCTTCAACCACCACCGACCTGCAGCCTTATTTGCCGATGCTTAAATCTATCTCCAGGATGTACCGGAAATATTTCCCTAAGAAAAAGCAAGCCGAAGAATTTGCATCTTATATTACAGGTATGGATGACAACGACTTTGCTGAGCTTTTGGAAAATATACCAGAGGGTATTACCGGTAAAAAGCCCCTTGAGTTTACGGACTATGATGGGGTTAGCGTATCCGACCTGAAAGGTAGGGAATAAGTGGGTTTAAGCTGTGAGGTCATTGAGGATGAGGTTACGGGCCTTTTCCCGCAGGGCAATTTTGTCTCCCTCTCCTAAGTCCTTCGTATGCAAGAAGCGATGCACCTTAACGCGTAAAGGACCTGGGCCACCACTGAAAAACCTGAAGGGAAAACGCTTTTTATTATCCAAAAAGGTGATGGGCACTACGGGTATTTCATGGGCTATAGCCATTTTAAATGCACCATCCTTAAACTGGTCCAGCACCACAGCTTCATCAGGTACCCCACCTTCAGGAAAAATACAAATGCTCAGGCCGCGGTTTAGCCTTTTTTGGGCTCTTCGATATACCGCAGTACGGCTTCTGCTATCCTGCCGGTCCACAAGGATGCAAACCCGCCTGTAGATAAAACCGAAAATTGGGATATTCTCTAATTCCTTTTTTCCCACGAATACGAAAGGGTTTTTGCTTGTGCGAAGCATCAGCATAATATCCAAAATACTGGTATGATTGGCTACCAGCATATAACTTTTTCCAGGTTGCAACCGCTCTTCCCATTCAATTTGTGGAAAACAACCCATGCCGTACAGTATGACCGTAGCCCAGATATTGCGAGCCAGCCAAAAGAATTGTTTATAGGTCTTCCCTGAGAGGACTACCAGAATAATAAACGGAAGGAAGATTATGATAGGAAGTGCCACCAGGATGTAGAACCATAGCCGATAAAAGAATTGTCCTGTTTTTTCCACCCAGCGGAGCATGGCTCAAATGTAACAATTTTAGCAGGGTAAGTGTATTTCTTTTACTTTTGTTGTTTGTTAAATAGGATATCGGATGGCAAGAATTTTAACAGGTATTCAAAGTACAGGAACACCTCATTTGGGAAACATTCTGGGGGCCATTATGCCCGCCGTGGAAATGGCGGCCAACCCAGAAAACGAATCCTTTTTGTTCATTGCCGATATGCATTCCCTCACGCAAATCAAACAGGGGGAGGAGCTGCAGGAAAATACCTATGCCACCGCCGCAGCCTGGTTGGCATTTGGACTGGATTTTGAGAAAACCGTGTTTTACCGGCAGAGCGATGTCCCCCAGGTAACGGAACTGGCCTGGTACCTTAGCTGTTTCTTTCCCTATCAGCGCTTAACCCTGGCACATTCGTTTAAGGATAAAGCAGACAGGCTTGCCGATGTTAATGCCGGCCTTTTCACCTATCCTATGCTAATGGCTGCGGATATACTGTTATACGATGCAGATATTGTCCCCGTGGGAAAAGATCAGTTGCAACACCTGGAAATGACGCGGGATGTGGCCTCTCGTTTTCATACACAGCTGGGGGAAACCTTTGTATTGCCCGAAGCCCAGGTACGGGAGGAAACCATGTATGTCCCGGGTACCGATGGACAGAAAATGAGTAAAAGCAAAGGGAACCTTATCAATATCTTCCAGCCCGACAAAAAGCTAAGGAAGCAAATAATGGGGATCGTGACAGACAGTAAGCCCCTGGAGGCTCCAAAAGATCCGGATAGCGATAACGTTTTTGCATTGTATAAATTACTGGCCAAACCAGAAGAGGTCGCTGCAATGCGCCAGAATTATATCAACGGAAATTACGGTTACGGGCATGCCAAGCAGGCCCTCTATGAAGTGGTTTTAAGGGAATTTGGCGAGGCGCGGGAAAAGTTCACCCATTACATGGAAAACCGGGGCGAATTGGATATCATCCTGGCCCAGGGCGCTCGAAGGGCCAGTGCTATTGGGAACCAAGTACTCAGGCGCGTCCGCGAAAAGCTGGGATACCTTACTTCCCACCACTAAACCACTTCAAAATATTTCCCCGGCAACGGACGAAGGCATCCTTTCATTTCCATACCAAATAAGAGCGTAGCGGTTTGGGAAACCGGCAAACGGCAATTCAGGGCGATATCATCCAGGAGTTGTTTCCCTTCCCGGGACAAATACTCAAAAATAAGTTGCTCCTGTTCATCCAGGCTTGCAAAGAGTGCTGCCTGCCGGGGAAGGTTTTGCCTGGTGTCAAGGTCCCAGCCCAGGATATAGACAAGGTCTTCTACGGCAGTTAACATATGTGCTTTCTGTACCTTGATCAGGTGGTTACACCCCCTACTAAACGGATCCCCAACACGTCCAGGAACGGCAAAGACATCCCGGTTGTAGCCATGGGCCATATTCGCAGTGATCATTCCACCGCCTTTTTCGGCTGACTCTACCAGAATGGTCGCCTCACTGATCCCGGCAATGATACGGTTGCGTTTTAGAAAATTCTCCCGATCGGGCTTGCTCAGGCTCCAGAATTCTGTGATGAACCCCCCATTTTGTTCCATTTTAGGGGCAAAGCGGGAATGCACAGACGGGTACAGCCGGTTTAAACCATGGGCAAGAATGGCGAGGGTTGTCAGGCCATTTCCAATGGCTGCCTTGTGAACAGCAATATCAATGCCATAGGCAAAACCGCTGATAATTACAGGACGCCAGGGGGTCAGGGCTTCAATAAATGCTTCACAAAAGCTGTTCCCATAACGGGTACTGCTACGGGTCCCCACTATGCTAATAATTTTCTGGTTGGAAAACCCGAACGTACCCCTTGAAAAAAGGAGGATAGGGCTGTCGCGACAATGTTTGAGGTATTTAGGGTATTCAGGGCACTTATAGGAAATGCAATGGATATTGTGCTGCTGAATGAATCTGAGCTCCTGCTCTGCGGCCTTTCTGCTCTGTGTATTAAAGAGTCCTTCAAGTTTACGTCCTCCTTTACCAATTTTTTTCAGTAGCCGTTCTTTCCCAATATAGAAGATGGATGCGGCATCTCCACATATCGATATGAGCTTCTTTGCTGTCTGATCCCCGATATGGGGCGTTATTTGTAACCGTAATAATGCCAGTAACTCGTCCTCGGTGAGGAACGACCCAGAATTTGGTTTCACAGGGAATACAATATTATCTGTTAATAAAAAGTTATGTAAGGGAGTTTGAAGCCCTCTTATTTTTTTTGATCTTTGTGAAAATGTCCATAGAGCAATACATACAAGAATTACTTTACCGGTACAACTGTGTGGTAGTACCGGGTTTTGGTGCCTTTCTCACTCAGGTAAAATCAGCTTTTATACAGAAGTCTACAAACACCTTCTATCCCCCGTCAAAAGAAATTTCTTTCAATGAGCAGCTCGGCTCCAATGATGGGTTGTTAGTTTCCTACATGGCCAATGCGGAAAATCGTTCCTACGAGGCCATGCTGGAAGAAGTTTTGGAGGTGTCTGAAAGTTGGAAGAAAAAAATGCGGCTGGGAAACCGATTAGTGCTGGACAAACTGGGTGAACTCTGGTTGAATAAAGAGGGGAAAATTCAGTTTCAGCCTGAAAATCAGGTGAATTATCTCACCACCTCCTTTGGATTAGCTTCCGTGGTTGCGCCCCCGGTGACGCGTGAAGTGCTGAAAGAGGAAGTGGAAAGCCTTGAGGAAAAGATCCCCTTTATCATTACCCCTGAAGAGCGGAAACAAGGCAATGCCATTCGGCCATTGCTTAAGTATGCCGCCGTTGTACTTTTAGCGCTTTCTGCAGGTATAACCGGTTTTAGGTTCTATGAGGAAAACCTGGATAAGAATCAGCTGGCACGCACTAGGGCGCAGGAGATCGTAAACAGGAATATTGAAGAAGCTACTTTCTTCAATGCCAAACCCCTTGAATTACCCGCCGTAGTCCTTCCTGTTGCGAAAAAAAAGAAGGCGGTTAAGATGCACCACATCATTGCCGGGGCTTTCCGGGTCAGAGCGAATGCCGATAAAAAAATACGCCAGCTAAAAGCCAAAGGGTATAAGGCCGCCTATCTGGGAGTTAACCCCTATGGACTCCACCAGGTGACCTATGGCAGCTACGAGGATCCCAGGCAGGCTTTGGAGGACCTCAGGCAGATCAGAAGGAAAGACTCCCCTGACGCCTGGTTATTGTCTGTAAAATAAATTTCTGTTTTTTACTCCCCTATTTCCGGACTATCTTTGCTGAAAATTTCCAGTATGGAGGCTAAGACACCCAGTGAGTCCAAGACGATCATGACCGATATGGTCCTTCCTAGTGAAACCAATCCCCTGAATAATCTTTTTGGAGGTGAGTTGTTAGCCCGAATGGACCGGGCAGCAAGTATAGCTGCAAGACGGCACAGCCGGCGCATTTGTGTTACTGCATCGGTAAACCACGTAGCCTTTAACCGGGCGGTCCCCCTGGGAAGCGTGGTAACCGTGGAAGCTTCGATTTCCAGAACTTTCCGTACCTCCATGGAGGTTTATATAGACGTTTGGATGGAAGATCGCTTTAGCAGGGAGCGTACCAAAGCCAATGAAGCCATTTATACGTTCGTTGCTGTTGATGATGCAGGTATCCCTACGGAAATACCGCCCTTGCAACCGGAAACCGACCTGGAAAAGGAACGGTATGCAGGTGCACTCAGGAGAAGGCAACTCAGCCTGGTCCTGGCCGGAAAGATCAAACCGCATGACGCCACAGAACTGAAAGCCCTGTTCCAGGATTAAGCTTAACCTCCTCCTTAAAAATCAAAATTATCGGGGTCTGGCCCGAACCGCTTGCCCTTGTCCAGGGCATCTAGCGAACGCATGTCTGCCTCGGAAAGTACGAAGTCGAAAATATCGGAATTGGCAATAATCCTTTCCTTTTTCGAAGATTTTGGGATTGTGATCACCCCCTTCTGCAGATCCCAGCGCAGGGCAATCTGAGCAATGGTTTTCTCGTATTTATCTGCCAAACTCTGAAAAACGGGTTCCTTAAAGATATGTCCCTGCATAAGCGGCGACCAGGCTTCGTACTGTATCCCTTTTGCCTTGCAGAAGTCCAACAGGGATTGCTGGACCAGATAGGGATGGAACTCCATCTGGTTTACTGCGGGTACAACATTTGCCCCTTCCAGAAGGTCCTCCAGATGGTGTTGCATAAAATTACTCACGCCAATGGCCCGAATGCGTTTTTCTGAATACAAACGTTCCAGAGCCTTCCATGTCTCTTTGTATTTACCAGTAACTGGCCAGTGGATGAGGTACAGATCAAGGTAATCCGTGCCCAGCCGTTTCAGGCTGGCATCAAAAGCTTTCAAAGTAGTATCATAGCCCTGGTGCGTATTCCACACCTTACTTACCAGGAAAATGTCTTCCCTGGGAATGCCGGAAGCCTTTATGCCCTTACCTACACCCGCTTCATTTATATAAACAGAAGCAGTATCAATATGGCGGTAACCACATTCGAGCGCCCATTTTACAGCATTGATCACTTCCTGGCCTTCCTTAGAGAGGTAAACGCCGAGGCCAAAGTAGGGCATTTCCACACCATTATTTAAGGTGAATGTCCCCTGGAGGTCTGTTATTTTATGCATATCTCTTATTTTATAATCGGTAGATCCACTCCTCCGGGTTTAAGCGTGTTGCATCCCGATAAAGGTAAAATTTAAGCTGTGTAAGGCCATTAAACCGATTGGTATATATTTCTCCTAATTCATCCTTGGCCGTTACCTTATCCCCTTTTTTTACGTAGAGGTTGGATAAATTATAGTAGGTACTAATGTAGTTGCCGTGTTTTATCTGCACCCCCTTATTACCCCCGGGTACTGCCAGGATAGCGATAACTTCCCCTTCAAAGACGGCCCGGGCCCTTGCGCCTTCATCTGTTGCAATGATCACACCGTTGCTCTGGTGTTTTATCCCCGGATAAACAGCATCTTTATACACGCCGTATCCCTGTCTTTTTACCCCTTTTTCTACCGGCCAGATGAGTTTTCCCTTATTAGCCGAAAAACTCTTGGCTACCAGTTCGGCTTCAGGGGTAAGTGCAAAAGTATTGCTCTTTGCCTTCGAACCCGCATCCCTGTTAGATGCGGCTATCGCATTTCGGATAAGGCGTTCGATCTGGCGATCCAGCTGGCGTGCCTCTTTTTTCTTGGCTTGCAGGGCCGATGTGTATTTACTTTCATTTTGTCGGATGGACCTCAGCAGATCCTTTTGTGACTTGATCTCGTTCAAAAGGGCATTCTTGGCCTGGGTATTTTCCGCAATGAGTTGTTCCTTCTCTTTTCGTTGTTCCGTAAGGTCGCGATTGAGCAACGCCAGTTCTTCTGTCTTCCTGCCTATTTCCTCTCCCTGAGCCCTCCTGTACTCGGTATACTGTTTCAGATATTGTAACCGCTTGTATGCCTGGTAGAAACTTTCTGCAGAAAGAAGAAACATCAGGCGGCTTTGCTGGGATTTGTTCTGATAGGATTTCCGGATCATTTTGGCATAATCCTCTTTCAGAATTTCCAGGTCTTCACGAAGCTTGGTGATATTACGGATATTGGTGTTGATCTGCCTGTTTAACAGATTAGATTGCTGATTGGTCACCCGGATCAACTGCTGGCGGATATTGATCTTCTGATCCAAATTTTCCATCTGGTCGAGCACCGTCCCCCGCTGCTTCTTCTCAGCAAAAAGGAGCCGGTTCATCTCAGTTATTTCTTTTTGCAATTGTTCCCTTTTGGCCTCCAGGGCTTTTTGCTCACTGGTCTGGGCAACGCCCTGATATTGCAGGCAAATCAGAATAATTAGAAGGCTGAGGAGATGTCTTCCGAAAGGGGTTTTCATATTACTTCAGGACAATTTCTTCAAATCCTTTCGGGATTTTATAGGGAAAATTCAGGCGCTTGTTAAATTCCATACTCCGGTATTGAATCCCAATTGTAGTACGTTGGTCCGAGTCTATCGCCACTATACCGATCTCATTAGGAAGTATCCGTTTGTCTTTTTCCTGATAGTTTTTATACCGGATTTCCAGCAGTCTCCTGTTCCACGGCTGTGACAATTGCTGAACTGCCAATTTGAAATTCCCGGGTTCAATCCGGAATAAAGGCTTAAAAAGCTCCATCGCCCTTTTAGGCTTTAATTCATAGTTGTCCCCGTTCACCTCAGCCAGGTAGCGTTCTTCCCTTAGGTCTAGCAAAGCCTGTCCCAACAAAAGGTTCTGAACTTTATTAAAATTGAGTTCAGTTCCCAGCAGTTGGCTCAAATAAGCAAAATCCCCATCAAAGTACTCATTGTCCAATTTGTTGTAAAAAGACACCCGGTCCGGCGTAATGAGAGCCTTCACCACACCAAGCGGGGCACTGATCCAAATGGCCTTATCTTTCTCCATACGCAAACTAACCCCAATGCTTTGGGTTGCATAGCCATCGGAATAATCAATCCGTATCCTTCCCGCCAGGGTTTTGAAATCCAGTTGGTTCTTGTAATGGTTTTTGATGATCACGCGGGCAGACAGGCTTTTATCCGCCTTGGCATCCGATAAGATCTTATTGGACTTGCATGAAAAGCTGATGGTAATTACTACCAGGGCCAGAATCCGCATCAACATCGTTAAACTCCTTTCTCTCATGGGTTTATGAGCCTGATTTTATTTTGCTAAGATACATATTTGCCTTAGATGAGTTGCCCAGGGCAGTATATACTTCCACCAGCTGATTGTATATCTGTAGTTGTAACTCACTGTCGTCCAGAAGGAAATCCAAAGCAGTTTCCAGAATGCCTGACGCCTGTTCTGATTTTCCATTCTTGTGGAGTGCCATACCGTAGAAATAGTAAAGCCAGGGTTGGGTTGGATAACTCTCAAGGGCAGTTTCCGCCTGGGTTTCCAGGGGTTCAAATTGTTGCGAAGTTGCTAGTTCTTCCAGCTCCCCACGTAAAACTTCCAGCGGGTTCTCTTTTTTTTCTTCCGCCTCTTTCTTTACTCCCGATGCCTCTTGCCCAGCCAAAGAATCATTGATTTTACGTGCCAATTGTTCTGTAAAGACGTCTTTTTGCAACCCTTTTAGGGCATTTTGGGCATTGATATAATCGTTTCGCTGGAAATATAAGAGGGCAAGGTTTTTGCGAAAAGCAGGGTTATCCATCGGGATCTCCTCTCCAAGGGATTCCAAAGGCCTCCCTTGTCCTGCGAGCACATCGAGCAGGGTGTTAAGTACCCATGGGTTTTCGGGTTGGCTATTTAACGTCCGGACAGCATAATCAAGGGCGTCTATATACTGCCTATTCGCCAGGTAGGCCCTGGCCAGTTCATGGTCAACCACTTCTGTATTTCCTGCCAGTTCCCTGCATTGCAGGAGAAGGTTGATCGCCTTGTCGTAGTTTTCTATCCCTTTTTGTTTCAACGCCTCAAAAAAACACTCCTGAAATGCATCGGTATAGGCCTCGAGGGTAAGCTCTGCACTTTCTTTTTCCTCCTGAGGAAAAGCCAGCAGGGAAAATAACAGCAGTACTGCTCCCAATCGTATTCCTTTCCTCCTCCACTGCATCATGCCGCCTGATTTATTTCCGTTTGCCTTTCTCCCTTTATTTTACTCCGGTGCTTCCAAACCCCCCAGCACCCCGACTGGTTTCCGATAATTCATCTGCGGATTCCCAATCTGTGCGCTCGTGCTTCGCAATCACCAATTGGGCAATACGTTCCCCATTAGCTATGGTGAAAGGTTCTTTGGATAAATTAACAAGAATCACGCCAATCTCCCCGCGGTAATCTGCATCAATTGTCCCTGGGGCATTCAGAACCGTAATCCCCTTCTTGGCTGCCAGACCACTCCGTGGGCGTACCTGGGCCTCAAACCCGATGGGCAGCTCAATAAAAAGACCGGTTTTGACTATCGCCCGCTCCAATGGCTCAAGGGTTATCGGGGCACTTAAGTGCGCCCTGAGATCCATCCCGGCGGATGCATTGGTCTCGTAGGCGGGCAGGTCGTGGCCCGAAACATTGCGTATTTTGATTTTCATGCTTTGCGTTTAAGAAAGATTCTTTTCAGGATATCGCTTTCCATTCGGTACAACAAAACTAAAAATACTAAAAGTAGGAGGCTTCCAATAACCAAATTTCTGTTAAAAACATAGAAGGATAGTGCTGAAAACAGGATAGACAGCCCCAGGTAAAAAACGATTTTCCTGAAATTATAGGGGATGGGATAATGTTTCCTGCCGTAAAAGAGAGACAGGAGCATCATTAAAGCATAGGCCGATAGGGTAGCGAGTGCAGAAGCATAATAGCCCATAGTCGGGATCAGAAAATAATTGATGAGAATGGTCACCAATGCACCGGCAAGTGAAAAATAGGCCCCGTAGCGGGTCTGGTCTGTAACCTTGTACCATACCGACAAGTTATGGTAGATTCCCAGGCAAAAACTGGCCAGTAAAATCACCGGAACGATAGGCATGGCTTCCCAATAGGCAGGGTCCAGGATAAAAATATACTTGAGCAGGTCTGCAAAGACCACTACCCCCAAAAGGATAAGACTCCCCAACACTACGAAATAATTGGTAATCTGGGCGTAGGCTTTTTGCGGGGCATCGGAAGAAGCGTGACTAAAAAAGAAGGGTTCTATGCCTAACCGGAACGCAGTGGCAAAAAGTGTCATGAAGAGCGCTAGTTTATAGCAGGCAGAATATTTCCCGATCTCCTCCTTGGCAATGTCCTCAGGCAATAGTTCTGAAAGCAACACCCGGTCAAATACTTCATTGATAGTAAAAGCTACCCCAGCGATCATCACGGGCAAGGCATATCGCATCATCCTCCGCCACAATTGGCCGTCAAACTTGAATGGGGTAAGCAGGTAAAGCCTGCTCATTACAACAAGGGTTATCCCGCTGGCCACCAGGTTGGAAATAAAAATATAGGAGATCTCGAAGTCTTCCACATAAATGGCCTCCAGCAAAGTTTTGGGGTTGTTTTCGGCCAGTCCCGGTAATAACAGCAGAAAAAAGATATTCAATCCAAGATTTGTCGCCACATTCAGGATCTTTACCAGGGCATATCGCATGGGCTGCTCATTGGCTCTTAAGGCAGCAAAAGGAACAATTACAAGAGCATCAAGGGCAAGAATCAGAATCACGTATTCAATATACCGGAACTCGATATTGAGGACCGTGGCCAATCGTTCCCTGAAGAGCAGTGCGAATATCACAAATACAGCTGTGGAGACCACAATGGAGAAGAGTGCAGTACCCGTAACACTTTTCCTGTTTTCCGAAGAATTGTAAAACCGGAAGAATGCCGTTTCCATTCCGTATGCCAGGATTACATTAAAAATGGCAAACCAGGCATAGATCAGGGTTACTTCCCCATAGGAACCCGGGGGCATTACCTTGGTATACAGGGGAACCAGAATGAACGACAGCATGCGGGGCAGCACTGTTGCCAGTCCGTAGATAAAGGTTTGTTTAAAAAGTTTTTGAAGCAGACTCAAGTGTGCGTTGCTTAGGTAGGACCTAAAATTAGGTATTTAAAGCCTACCGGCAAAGCTAGTTG
>NZ_CEYNTP010000001.1:32425-36785 GCF_982873095.1 Lentiprolixibacter sp.
TTGGGTCTTGCAGGGAGAAGCTCAGGGGTTTTATCCTTCACCCCGGTAACCTTGACATATTTTATCCTGTCGTCAATTCGGTAGGATATTACGGCTTCTTCGGGCTGTAATTCGAAGGGGAATTTCTTCTTGCCAACTTTTTCTGCCGGGGGTTGATTGCCCACTTCCTTCATGGGGTCGTCATGCATAATGATATCAGGCTTTACTTTTGGAGTACGCTGGTACTTGCAATACAGCACCTGTTTTCCCGCTTCTTCAAGGAGTATGGGTGTTAGTACATGACCGCGGAAATAGACTGCCTCATACGCAATGTCTGTATATTCCGGAAAGCTAAGGGGTAATCTCAGGATGAACCCGGAACCACTCTCTTCCCTTCCTCCTGCGAATGGCGTACAGCTGGGCTTTTCAATGCTGAAGGGTGCGTCGGTCGCTAATTTCTTCTGGGAAGAACAGCCCGAAACCCCTAGTAATATCACAAGAAGAAGTGCAATAAGATATCTCATATGAACAGCTTCAGAAATTGAATAATGTAAAGATAGGAAACCAAAATTGGTGCCAAAGTAGATCGTAGTATTACTATAAAAAACCCTGCCACAAGCAGGGTTAAATATTTTAGACGAAAGATCCGCTTAGGCGTTCAGCGCTTCCGCTCCTCCAACGATTTCCAGGATTTCCCCGGTAATCGCCGCCTGACGAGCTTTGTTGTAGGTTAGCGTCAGTTGATCCTTCATTTCGGAAGCGTTATCCGTGGCTTTGTGCATGGCGGTCATCCTGGCGCCGTGCTCACTGGCAAACGAATCCCGAATGGCTTTAAAAAGTTGCGTCTTTAAAGACTTTGGGATCAGCTGGGTTACGATATCTTCCTGTGAAGGTTCAAAGATATAGTCCGCCCCCGCATCCTCAGCCTCTTCTACAGATACAATGGGTAAAAATTGCTCTGTGGTCACAATCTGTGTTGCTGCATTCTTAAACCTGTTGTACACCATGATGATCTTATCATAGGTCCCTGCTGTGAAAGCTTCCATCAGGTCCTCAGCTATTGCCGCTGCCTTTTCAAAGGTAAGCTGGTCGTAGATCTCACTGTGGTCTTCCATGACCTCAAAGCTTTTGCTGAGGAGGTCATTCCCTTTTTTACCAATGGTCATTACCTCCACGGAGGTGTTCTGATACTCGGTTTCTGCCAGGGAAATGGCATGTTTTATAATGTTGGAATTAAAAGCCCCACATAGTCCCCGATTAGAAGTGCAGGCCACGATGAGCACCTTTTTCACCTCGCGTTCCTCCGCATACTTCCCTCCGGCTTCACTGTCCAGGCTGGCGCTCAGGTTTTGCAGCAATTCCGTGAGTTTGTCCGAGTAAGGCCGCATAGCAGTAATGGCATCCTGGGCTTTCTTCAACTTAGCAGCCGACACCATCTTCATGGCACTGGTAATTTGCATGGTAGAGCTTACCGATGCAATCCTGTTACGTATTTCCTTTAAGTTAGCCATGGGTAACTTTTAAGTTGGCGAATAATGATTAACCTTTGTATTTGCTCGCAAGGTCCTTGCAAACTTTGGTGAGCACCTCTGTTGCTTCATCCGTAAGTTTTCCGGATTTGAGCACGTCGAGCACGTCCCTGTGCTTAGCGTTCAAATACTCGAGGTAATCTTTTTCGAATTCTTTTACCTTCTCTACCGGTACATCACGAAGCAGGTTTTTGGATCCCGCAAAAATTATTGCGATCTGGTTTTCAACAGTAAAGGGGTCACTTTGGGCCTGTTTCAGGATCTCCACGTTACGGCGCCCTTTTTCAATGACATTCATGGTAGCCGCATCAAGGTCAGAACCAAACTTTGCAAAAGCTTCCAGTTCACGGAACTGCGCCTGGTCCAGTTTTAGTGTCCCCGCTACTTTCTTCATGGACTTAATCTGTGCAGATCCCCCAACACGGGATACCGAAATCCCCACGTTGATCGCAGGGCGAACCCCCTGGTTGAACAAATCCTGCTCGAGGAAAATTTGTCCGTCCGTAATTGAAATTACGTTGGTTGGGATATAAGCTGAAACGTCTCCTGCCTGAGTCTCGATTATGGGCAGTGCGGTAAGTGATCCCCCACCTTTAACCATCGGCTTGAGTACCTCTGGGAGGTCGTTCATGTTTTGTGCAATCGTATTGTCGTCGATCACCTTGGCAGCCCTTTCCAGCAACCTGGAGTGCAGGTAGAACACATCCCCTGGATATGCCTCACGTCCCGGTGGCCTTCTCAATAATAGAGATACCTCACGGTACGCAACAGCCTGCTTGGATAAGTCATCGTATATGATCAGTGCCGGCCTTCCGGTGTCACGGAAATACTCCCCGATAGCTGCCCCTGCAAAAGGAGCGTACACCTGCATAGGTGCAGGGTCAGATGCATTAGCTGCTACGATGGTCGTATATGCAAGGGCACCCTTATCTTCCAAAGTCTTGGCAATTGCCGCCACAGTAGAAGCCTTTTGCCCCACAGCCACATAAATACAGTATACGGGCTCTCCTGCATCATAAAATTCCTTTTGGTTGATAATGGTATCGATACAAACGGTGGTCTTACCGGTCTGACGGTCACCAATTACCAGCTCACGCTGTCCCCTACCGATAGGGATCATCGCGTCTACGGCCTTAACCCCAGTTTGCAAGGGCTCGTATACCGGCTGGCGATAGATTACTCCGGGAGCCTTTCTTTCAAGCGGCATTTCATACAAATCTCCGGCAATGGGTCCCTTACCGTCAATAGGGGTACCCAGGGTATTCACCACGCGCCCTACAATACCTTCACCAACCTTGATTGATGCAATCCTTTGGGTTCGCTTTACAGTAGCCCCTTCTTTGATCTCTTTAGACGGTGCCAGCAATACTACCCCAACATTGTCTTCTTCCAGGTTGAGGACGATTCCTTCAAGACCGCCTTCAAATTCAACCAGCTCACCGTATTGTGCATTGGCCAATCCATAGATACGGGCAATACCATCCCCTACCTGCAATACGGTCCCTACTTCATCAAGAGTGGCGCTAGCCTCAAAACCTGATAATTGCTTCTTTAATATTGCTGATACCTCAGCGGCTTTTACTCCTGCCATATCCTAATCTTATAAATTGTTTGCCCCAGGGATGGCCCTGCAGGCTGTATTATGATTAAATGCTACTTGTAAATTCTCTTTTTAATTTGTCCAGTTTATTCGCAATGCTCGCATCGTATTGCAAATCGCCTACCCTCAGAAGAAAACCACCGAGAATATCTTTATCTATGTTGCTTTCCAGGGTAACCTTGTCTCCTGTTATCTTTTCAATCTGGGCTAATAATTTCTTTTCCAGCTTACTGTCTAAAGGCACTGCCGTAGTCACGTAGGCTACTCGCTCCCCTTTATACTCTTCATGCAGCCTGATATATTGTGTGGCCACTTCGCTCAGGAGCGCTATCCTTTTTTTATCGATCAGCAGTGAGATCAGTCCTTTCCCGAGTTCGTTGATGTTTTTAAACACCCCGGACAGGATAGACTTCTTTGTTTCCGCAGGGACAACAGGGCTTCCTAAAACGTCTTTTAGTTCGCTATTCGTTGCAATCGTCTCTGCCACAAGGCGCATATCCTTTTCAAGGGCTGCATCTGCCTTCTTCTCAATGGCGAGGTCTAAGGTGGCTTTCGCGTATCGTACTGCCGCTCTGGAATCGCTCATGGGATTAATTCAATTTTATATCACCCAGCATATCGTCCACAAGTTTCACCTGCTTCTTATCGTCAGACAATCGCTCTTTGATGACTTTTTCTGCGATTTGAAGGGATAGATCTGCTACCTGATTTTTGATGTCTGCTACTGCCGCTTTCTTTTCACTTTCGATAGTTGCCTGTGCCTGCTTTATCATCTTATCCCCTTCTACCTGAGCCAGATCACGCGCATCGGCAACAATTTTTTCTTTTATTTCCCGAGCCTCCTTCAGCATCACCTCGCGCTCTGCACGGGCTTCCTGTAATAATTTCTCGCTGTCTGCAGTAACGTTCTGCATTTCCTTTTTAGCTTCCTCTGCAGCGGCAAGGGCATCTTTGATTCCTTCTTCCCGATCGTTTACGGCATTTAGGATAGGCTTCCATGCATATTTCCAAAGCAGGAATACCAGGACGATAAACAACAGGGTCTGCCAAAAAAACAAGCCTAATGAGAATTCTTCAATTAACTGCTCCATGCTATAACTTCTTAACTATTTAACGCAATAATAAAAAGCAACCGCAACCAACCGTTACGGTTGCCTTTTGTTTAATTTTAGTTTTCTGCAGTTGCGAACAATGCAGCAAAACCAATACCTTCAATAAGCGCCGCTACGATAAGCATCGCTGTTTGAATTTT
>NZ_CEYNTP010000002.1:0-36660 GCF_982873095.1 Lentiprolixibacter sp.
GCTTACCATATCCCTGCTTACGGCATGTCCCCAATGCATTGGCCCCCACACTATGTCCTCAGGGTAATACTGGTAAAACAAATGGTATATGCCCTTATGGTAAACCAAGCCGTTGGGATCATTCATCCACTTCTCTTCCGGGCTGAAATGGAATTGGGGACGGTAAGGTTCCTGATAATACGCTTGTCCTGAAATCCCTTTACTATCCTCTTTTGCTTTTTGCCCATCTTTACAGGCAACTATCAGAGCACAGACGGACATTCCTATTACTGCAGCCCGAACTATTGATTGGATGTTCCGCTTCATACCCTTAAAAATAATGAAATTCAAAAGAGGGCCGTTTCCTCTAGGCCGGTCTCTCTAAAATGATAACTTTGTTACTTTCTCAAAAGGTAAAAAGAATGAAAAATAGTGCGATGCTTTTGTTGGGCCTCTTATTGGCCTCCTGCCTGGGACAGCAGAGCATTGAAGGGGTGCTACGCCAATACAACCGGGAAACTGTACCCTACATTCAGGTGGATGAATTGGCAAACTCTTCAGCGTACCTGCTCATGGATACGAGGGAAAAAGAAGAATTTGAAGTGAGCCGGTTGGAAAATTCCTTATGGGTGGGACACAGCAATTTTAAAATAGAAAAAGTAGTGCAGCAGGTTCCGGATAAAGACACGCCTATTGTGGTGTATTGTTCTGTCGGCGTACGTTCCGAAGACATCGGGGAAGAATTGAAGAAAGCAGGCTACACCCGGGTAAAAAACTTGTATGGAGGGATCTTCGCCTGGAAGAACCAGGGTAATACGGTGGTTGGCCCTGATGGAAAAGCCACAGAAAAGGTCCACGCTTACAGTAAGTATTGGGGACGCTTGCTGACTAATGGGGATAAAGTATATTCGCCTTAAATTTTCAGAATTTGGGAAGCAAGAACATCCTGCTCATTTTTACCAGGAATCCGGAACTCGGGAAATGCAAAACCCGGCTGGCAGCGAGGATCGGGGACGAAGCCGCCCTGGAGATCTATAAGTTCCTTTTAGCACATACCGAACAACTTTGCAGGAACCTTCATGCAGACAAGGTGGTTTTTTACTCCAACACCATTCCCAATACAGATATTTGGGACCCCGACCTATATGTCAGAAAATTACAGGAGGGTATTACCCTAGGGGAACGCATGAGGAATGCATTTCAGTGGGCATTTAAAAAAGGATATCAAAATGTAGTGCTGATAGGGAGTGATTTGTATGACCTCAAAACAGAAGACCTGGTTGAGGCCTTTGAAATCCTTGAAACCAGGGATTTTACGGTAGGCCCGGCATCTGATGGGGGGTACTACCTGCTTGGGATGAAGGAACTCAAAGAAGAGCTTTTTGAGGACAAGGTTTGGGGAACACCTACGGTACTTGGAAGCACCCTCAAGGATTTGGAAGGGGAAAGTGTAGGCCTGCTCGAAGAACGCAACGATGTAGACGTGTATGAAGACATTAAAGATGTTCCCGTTTTTCAAAAATTTTTAGCATAAAAATATGACTCAGAAACAACTGGATACCTCCGTCGCTTACCTCAAGGACAAGGGTTTTGAAAATCCTGAAATTGGAATTGTCCTGGGTTCTGGCCTGGGAAAAATGGTGGCGGAGATCGAAAACCCGATTGAAGCCCATTACCACAACATCCCTTTCTTTCCCCTGGCTACCGTAGAGTTTCATTCAGGGAAACTCATATATGGCACCTTAATGGGCAGGAAGGTGGTCCTGATGTCAGGTAGGTTTCACCTATACGAAGGATATGAATTTACAGACGTAACCTACCCCATCCGGGTAATGCGGCTCCTGGGGATTCAAAAACTCTTTGTTTCCAATGCG
Organism: Lentiprolixibacter sp.; assembly: GCF_982873095.1. Classification (NCBI taxonomy): domain Bacteria; kingdom Pseudomonadati; phylum Bacteroidota; class Flavobacteriia; order Flavobacteriales; family Flavobacteriaceae; genus Lentiprolixibacter; species Lentiprolixibacter sp. Next base: position 1,854 of record NZ_CEYNTP010000002.1, read on the forward strand.
GCCGGGGCAGTGAACCTCAGTTACACTAAGGGAGATATTATGCTGATCGAAGATCATATCAACCTGCAGGGCGGGTCTCCGCTGGCCTTTAAAAACGTAGCTGAATTTGGCGACCGTTTTGTGGACATGAGCGAGCCTTATGATTTGAATATGCGCAAGAAAATTGAGCGTATCGCTGATCGGGAAGACATCTCACTTCAAAAAGGCGTCTATGCCGCCGTGGTAGGGCCCCAGTTGGAAACCAAGGCAGAATACCGCATGTTGAAGACCCTTGGGGCAGACGCTGTGGGCATGAGTACCGTCCCTGAAGTAATTGTTGCCAATCATTTGCGACTACCTGTTATAGCGGTATCTGTTTTGACGGATGAATGTGACCCGGACAACCTGGAACCTATCAACATCAAGGAGATCCTTGAAGTGGCAGACCGTACCGAACCTAAAATGATTAAACTATTCAAAGAACTGATCCGAGAACTATGAGTTACTTAGAAACTACCAAAGCGGTCTACAAAGAGGCTGCACTTACCCCTGATGTTGGCCTGTGTTGTACCACCAATCCGGTTTGGCAATTCCCGGGCCTTTCTATCCCTAAGAAAATGCAGGAAATGAATTATGGTTGCGGAAGTACGGTGTCTGCACAAGACCTGGTGAACAACCCTAATATCCTATATGTGGGTGTTGGAGGCGGGATGGAACTCCTTCAGTTTTCTTATTTCTCCCGTCAGAAAGAAGGTGTTATTGGGATCGACCCGGTACCGGAAATGCTGCAGGCTTCCCGGGATAATTTCAAGCAGGCCGAAGAAGAAAACTCCTGGTTTAAAAGTGAGTTTGTAAAACTGGTACAGGGAGATGCACTCAACCTCCCCATTGAAAGTGAAAGTATTGATGTGGCTGCGCAGAATTGCCTGTTCAATATCTTCAAGACAGAGGAGCTCAAAAAGGCAATTAGTGAAATGTTCCGGGTGCTAAAACCCCATGGGCGGCTGGTCATGAGCGATCCGGTATGTGATACACCCATGAATGAAGCCCTAAGAAACGATGAACGCCTCAGGGCCCTGTGCCTCAGTGGCAGCATCCCGGTTAAGGAATACATTAAAATGCTGACCGATGCCGGATTCGGGACTATCGAAATCCGCGGAAGGCGCTCCTACCGTGTGCTCTCGCCCAACCACTACCCCACAGACGAACTGATCCATATTGAATCCATCGAGATCGCTGCGATCAAGGACCCTATGCCCGAAGACGGACCTTGTGTTTTTACTGGAAAAACCGCCATTTATTATGGGGATGAGGAATACTTTGATGACGGCAAAGGGCATGTATTGCTACAAAACCAACCCCTGGCCGTGTGCGATAAAACAGCCGCGGTGTTGGGCAAAGCTAATAAGCAGATCCATATAAGTGAAAGTACCTGGCACTATAACGGAGGGGGTTGTTGTTAGCCCTGCTCCCTGATCATTCTTTTTAGTTAACGCTTTCCCATGAGCACCTTCCGACTTTTATTGATCTTATTCTGTAGCGGGTTACCGGTGTTTGCATTGGCTCAGAAGGACCAGGTACAAGTTGAATGGACGCGATTATTGGCACGATACGTGGATGCTTCCGGTACTGTAGATTATGGGGCCCTTAAAGAAGAGGAAGACGCCCTGGAGGCGTATATCCATGACCTGGGAAATGCACCTCCTGATGAAAGCTGGAGCAAAAACAAACAGCTGGCTTATTACATCAACCTGTACAATGCCGCAACACTAAAGTTGATCCTGCAACACTACCCCGTTTCAAGCATCCGTGATATTGCACAGCCCTGGGGAAAAAAATGGATTCGTATAGGAAATCGACAACTCTCCCTGAACCATATTGAACACAGGATCCTTCGTAAAATGGAGGAACCCCGGATCCATTTTGCCATCAATTGTGCCTCGGTTTCCTGTCCGAAGTTGCTTAACCAGCCTTTTGAGGAAGAACATCTGGATCAACAGCTGGAATTGGCAACCAGGGCATTTATCAACAACCCCGCGAAGAATGAGATCACCCCTGAACAGCTAAGACTGTCCCCTATTTTTAAATGGTATCGGAAAGATTTTGTGAAAACGGGAACACTTCAAGAGTTTATCCGCCAATACAGTGATACACCCATTTCAGTTGATGCCCGGATAAGCTACCTGAAGTACGATTGGAGCCTGAATGATCAATAAACCAAAGATCAGTGTCATTGTGCCCGTCCTCAATGAGGAAGACTGGGTACCCGCCCTGTGCACAGCAATTAAAGAGAACAGTGATTCCTATCCGGATCTTGAGTTGCTGTTTGTGGACGGGGGAAGCACAGATAGTACGGCAAAACAGATCCGGGATTCAGGAGGACGTGTGATTTCTTCCCCAAAAGGGAGAGCCAGGCAAATGAATACGGGGGCAAGAGAGGCAAAAGGGGACATCCTTTATTTCCTTCATGCGGACACTCTGCCACCAAATGGTTTTGACAAGGCCATCAGGGAAGCCGTGGGTGCAGGCAGGGATGCGGGTTGCTTCCGTATGAAATTCGAAAGTCCCAGCCGGTTCCTAGCCTTTTTCTCCTGGTTTACCCGTGTTAACCATTGGCTCTGTCGGGGCGGGGATCAGTCCCTCTTTATCACACGGGATCGTTTCGAAGCCCTCAGCGGGTTCAATGAAGACTATATCATTTATGAAGACCTGGAGTTGATTCGCCGCCTGTACAAGAAGGGTGGTTTTACGGTTTTACCCGGCTGTGTGATTACCTCAGCCCGGAAGTACCAACGGGTAGGAAAATGGAAATTGCAATATCACTTTACTGTGATCCACCTGAAAAACTATCTGGGAGCTTCCCCCGAGGCGCTGTATCAATATTATAAACGGCATATAGAAACTGCCAATTATTGATAATTCATGTTACCTGCCCTATCTTAGGTAAAAATTAGTGATGGAAAATTTTAGTACTCGCGACCAGTTGATTGAACTGGCCAATAAACTATTCATTTATACAGATGAGCGTAATTGGTCCCTGCTAAAGACAGAAGTATTTCATGAACGGGTTGATTTTAATATGTCTTCTCTCGGCGGACCTGTCAGGCAAATGACTGCAACGGAAATCTGCGATATGTGGAAAGAAGGGTTCGAGGGGATCGATGCCATAAATCATCTAGCAGGCAACTACCTCGTCAAGGCATCGGAAAATGAAGCAGAGGTGTTCGCGTATGCCACAGCAACACATTTCAAAGAATCCGCTCAAATGGGAAAGACCAGGGAATTCGTCGGCAAATATCATTTGGGCATGACCAAGACACAGGAAGGTTGGCGCATCAACCGATTTACTTATATACTAAAATACATGAACGGTAACCTTACCCTGGAGTAACCTACCTTACTAAGGTGCTCTAAAACGTTCTGTAGAACATACGGATCACATCCTCAGCAGGTTTGTTCTGGGGTGTAAAACGATTGTCTTGTTCCCCGCCGGCACGATCGTGGTTGAGGAACCACTTCCAGACAAATCCCCCTGCAAACCAATCTTCGCCCCAAAACTCCTCAAAAATGGCCTGCTTGGCATTCACCTGCCCCTCCATATTTGCCTGTTCCTCATTGCGGTCTACCAGCCAGGGCTTCTTGGCTGTGTAGTCCATACTGCGGTAGCCATATTCGGTAAATAAAATGGGTTTTCCCGTTTGCTCTGCTACTTCAGCAATCCGGGTTTTCCAGGGTTGCCATCCCTGTTTTAGGGCTTCAATGCTTGGGGTACGTTCTTCCGAAAGCGGAAAATAGGCATCGATGCCCACAAAATCCAACAAAGGCCAGAAGGGCGTCCGTTTATACTCGTCCCAGTTGGCCGCATACGTGAGCTTTCCCTTGTACACTTCCCTGACTTTTCCAATAAGGGCATTCCAAAACAGGGGGCGGGCCTTGACAAATTCCTCCAGTTCGGTCCCTATACAAAAAATATCCACCCGTGTTTCCTGGGCAAGTTTGGCGTAGGTTAGGATGAATGCTTCATAGGTGGCCTCCAGCGTATTCCAGTCTTCTTCGGTAGTCATCTTAAGGTCTCCTGTAAACTCCCCCCGCCAGATCCATATCTGAGGTTTGAGCATAACCCTGATCTTGTTCTTCCGCAGCAAATCAATGTATTGTTTGGCTCCTTGTTGGGTTTCCCCATACCACTGCCTCTCGGTATCAAAAATGACTTCCGGGGATTGTTGGTTGCGGATAAAACCAAAGGGCATAACGGCTGCATGATCGGCAAATACTTCCAGTACAGCATCCACATCTTTCTGAGAAGCTGCTTCCCGGGAGGCAACAAAACTTACCCCGTTTATTTTACCCACAAACTGACTGCTACAACTAAATTGCAATAGAATAAGGAAGATAAAACCTGCTTTTTTCATTTCTGGAGTATGAGTACCTCATTCAAATTTAATAAATCAAAAAAAACAAGCAGTTAAAATACTACTAAGGGTTAAGTTCTTAACTTTAAAGACGACACATACAATAGCAACCTTCACAACCAATGGAACACATCATCATAATCGGTAATGGCATTGCCGGGGTAACTGCCGCCCGACACATTCGTAAGCTTTCGGACAATCGCATTACCATTATTTCCGCAGAAACCGATTATTTCTTTTCCCGAACTGCCTTAATGTATGTCTATATGGGACATATGAAGTTTGAGCACATCAAACCCTATGAGGATGGTTTCTGGTCAAAAAACCGTATCGACCTGGTCCGTGGTTATGTGACCCGGGTAGACGCTGAAAAAAAGGAAATTATCGTGGGTAATTCAAGAACCTTTCCTTATGATAAACTCATTATCGCCTCTGGCTCCAAACCCAGTAAATTTGGCTGGCCAGGACAGGACCTGCACGGGGTACAGGGGTTGTATTCCAAACAAGACCTCGACTTGCTCGAAACCAATGCTCCGAATAAACAGGTATGTAAACGGGCGGTTATCGTAGGAGGCGGCCTGATTGGCATAGAACTGGCTGAAATGTTGAGCAGCCGGGATATCCCCGTTACCTTCCTGGTCCGGGAAACCAATTTCTGGGACGGGGTGTTACCTGAGGGTGAAGCAAAAATGATAAATGAGCACATCCGGGAGCACCATATCGACCTGCGATTGGAAACCAATCTCGTGGAAATCCTGGCGGACGACCAAGGGCGTGCCCGGGCAGTGGTTACAGACAAAGGAGAAACAATATCCTGTAACCTGGTGGGACTCACCCCGGGGGTAACGCCCAATATAAGTTTCCTGAAGGATTCCGGAATTGAACTGGGACGCGGCATCCTTGTAAATCGCTTTCTTGAGACCAATAAGCCGGATATTTACGCCATCGGCGACTGTGCCGAACAGCGGGAGGCCATTGGACAAAGGAGGAAGGTAGAAGCGGTGTGGTATACGGGAAGGATGATGGGGGAAACAGTGGCTCAAACCATCTGCGGAAATCGCATCCCCTACAATCCGGGCCACTGGTTCAACTCGGCGAAATTCTTTGATATCGAATACCAGACCTACGGATGGGTGTTCAGCGAACGGATCAAATCAGAAAAGGAGCTCCATTTTCACTGGCGGCACCCGGAAGAAAAAATATGCGTTACGCTGGCGTACCACAAAGACTCGCGAAAATTTCTTGGGATCAACACCTTTGGCATCCGCATGCGGCATGAAATTTTTAACCGCTGGTTGAATGAAGGCCGAACCATAGATCAGGTGGTGGAGTACCTGGCTGATGCCAATTTTGATCCGGAGTTTTACCGGCGTTACGAAAGCCTGATTCTCGATGATTACAATAAAGAAATGGGAACACAGATCCGGGCGGCCCGAAAAAACCAGCGTCGAATATTTCAAACACCTTAACCCCTGGTCCATATCCCCTCAACAAAAAGAAGCGCTAAAAAATGATGAGCACATATGATAGAAACATGTCCCTTGCCGGACAACCGCCAAAAGCCCTGACAAAAGGTCAACGCCTGGCAACGCTTACAGGATTTGCAGGATTCGCCATTTTACTCCTGGCCGCTTTTGGGGTCAACTTCCCAAACAAAGGGCTCTGGCTTTCCCTTTCCCTCCTGGCGATATTCGTCGGTATTACCTGGTTTACTGTATTGAGCTACAGGCACAAATCTAAAGGGATCAAGAATGACGGAGTATGGTTCAAATCCATTTCCAATATGGGGTTCTGGGGGTGGATCACGGGTATCGCTATAACCGCTTTCTACATCATACTGTATTTCTTTCCCCAGTACCTGGGACTAAACGGGGAAGGTGCCAATAAAGGGGTGATTGCCCTGTTTGACCCATTGAGCCTGGCGCTAAGTGGCAACCCGGCCAGCCAGTGGTTTGTTTACGGCACCCTGTATACCCTGGCCATCCTGGCTTTCGGAATAAAATTCCTGTGGAAATACCGGCATAACCGCTACGAGGTACTACGCACCATAAGTGTGATGTTCTTCCAGACTGCCTTTGCCTTTATCATCCCGGAAATTATGGCGCGCCTCAACGGATCCCTGCCCTATTACGACCTCAAAAACATCTGGCCACTCAACTATTACAATTTCGAGCGCTACCGCATAAACGGATTTATCAGTTCAGGGGACATCGGCCTGGCCCTGCTAATATTTGGTGTGCTTTCTGTGTTTGTTATCTCTCCTATCCTCACCTATCGTTACGGGAAACGCTGGTATTGCTCATGGGTTTGTGGCTGCGGCGGCCTGGCGGAGACTGCCGGGGATGCCTTCCGGCAACTCAGTGATAAAACGGTGACCGCCTGGAAAATAGAACGCTGGGTGGTGCATAGCGTTGTGGTATTTGTGACCCTGATGACCACAGCCGTAGTATATTCCTATCTGGGGAACGATACCAGCAAATACTGGCTTACCAAAAGCACCTTCCTCTTTGGGGTGGCAGGCTTGCTCACGCTGGTTTTTGGCTGGGCCATGCTTTTCAAGCGAAAACAACTTCAGAAAGATGCACAGTACGGAGCTATTGGTTATTTCGTAATCATCATGGTGCTTATTGCCCTTTATGTATTTAGCGGCAAGGGAAATATCTTTCTGTTCGATTCCGAAACGCTCAGAAAATCCTACGGCTTCCTTATCGGGAGTATTTTTTCCGGAGTTATCGGGACAGGGTTCTATCCGATCTTCGGGAACCGGGTATGGTGCCGTTTTGGTTGTCCGATGGCAGCTATTCTGGGATTCCAGCAACGTTTGTTCTCAAGGTTCAGAATTACAACGAACGGCGGACAGTGCATTTCCTGCGGCAACTGCTCCACTTATTGCGAAATGGGGATAGACGTTCGGGCGTATGCGCAAAAGGGCGAAAATATAGTCCGGTCAAGTTGCGTAGGCTGCGGGATCTGTTCTGCTGTATGCCCACGGGGGGTGTTAAAACTGGAAAATGGCCCTCTTGAAGGAAGGATAGAAGCCAGGCAGGTATTGCTGGGCAATGATGTAGACCTTATGGAACTCGTACGTTCACAGTAGTCCAGGATAACCTTGTTGGTCAAGGGGAAAAGATTATTCCTACTTTTGTGCCTTTCTATACGATCCAGCATGCAGGACAGGACTGACATCCGAGTAATCATCCCGGCCTTTAATGAAGAGAACTCTATCGCAAGGGTAATCCAGGACCTTCCGGAGGTGGTCACAGAGGTGGTGGTGGTGAACAACAATTCTACTGATCAAACGGCTCAGGTGGCAAAGAAAGCAGGGGCTACTGTCCTAACTGAAACCCGTATGGGTTATGGGTATGCCTGCCTGAAAGGACTAAAATACATACAGGAACAATCCAAAACCCCTGATATTATCGTATTTATCGACGGAGACTATTCAGATTATCCACAGGAACTCTCAAAAATAGTGGCTCCCATTATTGAAGGAGATGTGGATTTTGTAGTAGGCGCCCGGGTGAAATCCCTCAGGGAAAAAGGCTCCATGACCCCGCAACAGGTGTTCGGGAATCAACTGGCCACTTTCCTGATGCGAATGATGTTCGGGGCGAAATTTACTGACCTGGGACCCTTCAGGGCCATTAGGTACGACAAACTGTTACAGCTCAATATGGAAGACAAAACCTACGGCTGGACGGTGGAAATGCAGCTAAAGGCACTGAAACAAAAAGTGGCATATGTCGAAGTCCCAGTGCGTTACAAAAAAAGAATAGGGGTCTCCAAGGTGTCAGGTACTGTAAAAGGTACTATATTTGCCGGCATAAAAATACTGGGTTGGATTTTTAAATACAGTTTTAAGTAATATGGGACTCACACTATCATACATTGTTATCGCGATCTACAGCATCGCCCTGGTATTGATCTTCCTGTATAGCCTTTCCCAGTTGAACCTGCTGGTGAATTACCTTGGGAATAAAAGGCGCAACGAAGAAGCTCCAAAATTCAATCTGCTCGATCCTAAGGAAATCCCATTTGTCACCATACAACTTCCTATATATAACGAGAAGTACGTGGTGGAGCGATTACTTGACAATATTGCCAAAATAGAGTATCCCAAAAGCAAACTGGAGATCCAGGTCCTGGATGATTCCACAGACGATTCTGTGGCAGAGACTGCGGAACGCATTAAAGCCCTTCAGGAAAAAGGCTTGGATATACAGCATATCCGCCGGGAAAACCGGGAAGGTTTCAAAGCCGGGGCACTCAAGGAAGGCCTTACCATTGCAAAAGGGGACTTTATTGCAATTTTCGATGCTGATTTCCTGCCCGACAGTGACTGGTTGAAAAAGACCGTGATCTATTTTAAGGATGAAGAAATTGGTGTTGTACAGACCCGATGGGGCCATATCAACCGTGATTACTCTACCCTTACCCGGATACAGGCCTTCGCGCTGGATGCCCACTTCACCCTGGAACAGGTGGGTCGCAATGCCAAGGGGCACTTTATCAATTTTAACGGAACAGCAGGTATCTGGAGGAAGGAATGCATCCTCGATGCTGGAAACTGGGAAGGGGATACCCTTACAGAAGACCTTGACCTCAGCTACAGGGCACAGTTAAAGAACTGGAAATTCAAATATCTGGAGGATGTGGAAACCCCTGCAGAATTGCCTGTGGTTATCAGTGCTGCTCGTTCTCAGCAATTCCGCTGGAACAAAGGCGGGGCAGAAAATTTCAGAAAAACGGTACTGAGTGTAATCTCAGCCAAAAACATTCCATTTAAAACCAAATTCCACGGGGTGATGCATCTGCTAAACAGCAGTATGTTCCTGTGTGTCTTTTTGGTGGCTGTGCTGAGTATTCCCATGCTTTACATAAAGAACAGCTTTGGACACCTGGGATGGATCTTTGAGGTGACCAGCTTTTTCATCGTTAGTACCATTATCCTTTTTATCTGCTACTGGTTCACCTATCGCAGTATACAGGGGAGTAGTTTTGACCACTTTGTCGACTATATTAAGTTGTTCTTTACCTTTTTCTCAGTAGCCCTGGGCTTCTCCCTGCACAATACAGTTGCCGTACTTGAAGGGCATATGGGCAAGCGCAGTGAATTTGTGCGCACCCCGAAATTCAATATCAGCAACCTTACGGACAGCTGGAAAGGGAACAAGTACCTCACCAAGAAACTATCCCCCAATATGATCCTGGAGTTTGGCCTTATGGTATATTTCCTTTTTGGGATGTACAGTGCCATTCCCCTGAATGACTTTGGGTTGTTCCCATTTCACCTGATGCTCTTCCTTGGATTTGGATTTGTATTCTTCAAATCCCTGACTGCCAAGGCCTGATCTTTTAAACCTCACTTTAAGTGCTGCCGTACATTTGTGTTGGCACTATTAGGCATTTTTCAGTTATTTGTAGATACACTAAGCTGAGCAAACATGCTGAAAATCCTTGGCAAATATTGGAATCTGCATAAGATTTCCATCCTCATCCTCCTATTGTCAGTGGTTTTCTACTATGTCTTTGCCTACCAATTGCAACGCTTCGATTTCATAAAGTTACTGGGGCTCTATCTGGCACTCTTCTTCTTTTGCTTTAAACTGATTCAGTTCGAAAAGTGGAATTTCCGGTTTTTGTTGTTTGCCGGGCTCGCCTTTCGACTTGTCTTTCTGCTGGCGGAGCCCACCCTGTCTCAGGACTACTTCCGTTTCCTGTGGGACGGTCACCTCATTCTTTTGGGTGACAACCCCTATCTTCTAAGTCCGGATGCACTCATGGAAAAAGGCGATGTCCAGATCCCCAATGCCGCCATTCTGCATGAAGGTATGGGTGCACTAAGCGCAAGGCATTTCAGTAACTATCCGCCCCTGAATCAATTATTCTTTGCCCTCGCAGCCCTTCTTGGTGGTAAAAGTATCATGGGTACGGTGGTAGCCATCAGGATTATGCACATCGCGGCCGACCTGGGTATCTTCTATTTTGGAAAAAAACTATTGCGCTACCTGAACAAGTCGCCCTATTTGATTTTTTGGTATTTCCTGAACCCCCTGGTAATTATAGAACTAACTGGAAACCTTCATTTTGAAGGGGTCATGTTGTTCTTTTTCTGCGCCGCCCTTTACTTTTTTCTTATTAATAAGTGGGTGATCTCCGCTATTTTGATCGGGGCTTCCATTTCTCTGAAACTTGTCCCGCTGCTCTTCCTCCCCTTATTCCTGAAAAACCTGGGGTGGGCACGAAGTTTGCAATTTTATCTGCTGGCATTGTTGGTTATTGCCGGCTCGTTGGTGCCCTTCTATATACAGGAATTTTTCTCTAACTATTCCGAAACACTTAAGCTTTGGTTCTCGAATTTTGAGTTCAATGCGGGTATATACAACCTGGTCAGGCAAATTGGAATACAATTCGAAATAAAACCCTGGGAGCTCATTAAGTTCTACGGAAAAATTACTCCCATTATCGTCCTTGCATTGGTGTTCTGGCTCAGTTTTTTCCGAAGGGGCAAATCGGCCAATAGCTTGATTGGCAGTATGCTGATCGTAATATCGGCCTACCTGTTCCTGGCTTCCACCGTGCACCCCTGGTACATTATTTTCGCACTCTTCCTCTGCCTGTTTACGAATTATCGATATCCACTGCTCTGGTCAGCCGTAATTGTATTGAGTTATTCGGCATATAGAGAAAATGAAATCAAGGAGTCCCTATTCTTGCTGGGTATTGAATATCTCTTGGTTTTTGGATTCCTGGCCTATGAATATTTCAGATCAAAACCCCAAAATTCGTTAATTCACAAAAATTAAAGGCTCAGCTTTGTGAATTCGAGAGTTTTTGTACATTTGGTTCAGGATGAATAAAAAAGCGCATATACTAAATTCTGTTCAGGCTCTAGTGAGCCTGCCCTTCTCTTTGCCGCGCCGCCGTCGCCCGTAAGGGTGTTCTTCTGTTATGGGAAATAGGTGAGTCCATTTCCGCAATACCTTCCGATAAACTTTTGTTCCAATAAATCGAAAAGCAATGAAAATTGTTATTGCTAACGAATCTCACATCAAATACGCACAGGTCATCAGCGACACCATAACCGAATCCGCCAAGGTCAGGGGTACGGGTATCGCCAGGCGTACGCCGGAATACATCATCGAAAGACTGCAAAACGGGAATGCGGTAATAGCTCTGGACGGGGAGAATTTTGCAGGCTTTTGCTACATTGAAATGTGGGAGCATAAGAAATTTGTAGCCAACAGCGGCCTGATCGTACATCCCGATTACCGGAAACAGGGACTGGCCAAAAAAATCAAAAAAGCCATTTTTGAATTGTCCAGGAAAAAATTCCCTGAGGCAAAGATCTTCGGTATTACAACAGGATTAGCCGTGATGAAGATGAACTATGAACTGGGGTACAAACCGGTGACCTTCTCCGAACTTACAGATGACCCGGAATTTTGGAAAGGCTGCCAAACCTGCAAAAACTTCGATGTACTTACTAGGACGGAATACCATATGTGCCTGTGTACAGGGATGCTTTTTGATCCTAATGATAAGACAGGGGTCAGGAAAACAAAAGGACAAACCAAGTCCATTCCCTCCTTGAAGAAATTAAAAACAAACCTGTTTTCTAAAAAAGAATCAAAATGAAAAAACTGGTACTCGCCTACAGCGGTGGCCTGGACACTTCCTATTGCGCACTTTACCTTTCCAGGGAAATGGGATACGAGGTACATGCCGTAACCGTTAATACCGGAGGGTTCAACGAGAAAGAACTGGCCGATATAGAAAAGAAAGCGATCGCCCTGGGCGCCAGCAGCTACAAGGCCATTGATGGTGTTGACCTCTTTTATGAGAAGGTAGTTAAATACCTGATCTACGGAAACGTGCTACGGAACAATACCTATCCCCTATCCGTTAGTGCCGAACGGATCGTTCAGGCCATGGAAATTGTTAATTACGCCAAGGCTATGGGGGCAGATTGTATTGCGCACGGCAGTACCGGGGCAGGGACTGACCAGGTGCGTTTTGATATGATCTTTCAGATCCTCGCTCCCAAGATTGAAATTATTACCCCGATACGTGATAATAAACTCTCGAGACAGGCAGAAATCGCCTACCTGCAGGAAAACGGCATTGATTACTCCTGGGAAAAGGCCAAATATTCCATCAATAAAGGCCTTTGGGGTACTTCTGTTGGCGGAGATGAGACCCTCACTTCCAACCTGCCCTTACCAGATAAGGCCTTTCCAAGCCCCCTGCAAGAAAAGGAGGCAAGAAAGCTTAAGCTGAGTTTTGACAAAGGGGAACTGATTGCCATTGATGATAAGACAGATAGCCCGGTTGCTAATATCGAAAAACTGAACGCCGTGGCTTCCCCTTTTGCCATAGGACGCGATATCCATGTGGGAGATACGATCATTGGGATAAAAGGCAGGGTAGGGTTTGAAGCTGCCGCACCGCTTATCATAATCAAAGCCCATCATTTGCTTGAGAAACACACCCTGAGCAAGTGGCAGCAATACCAGAAAGAACAGCTTGGGAATTTTTACGGCATGCTGTTGCACGAAGGCAACTACCTGGATGACGTGATGCGGAATATAGAAGCCTTCCTGGCAGATACGCAGAAAAATGTAACGGGGGATGTCTTTGTTAGCCTGCATCCCTATCGTTTTGAACTGGAAGGAATTTCTTCCGAGAACGACCTGATGAATGCTGCTTTTGGCAGTTACGGAGAATGGAACGAAGGCTGGTCCGCGGAGGACGCCAAAGGCTTTATCAAGATCCTGTCCAACCCCGGAAAAATTGCGAACCATATACAGCAAGACCATGATTAAAGTAGGCATAGTTGGGGGCTCCGGGTATACCGGGGGAGAATTGATCAGGCTGTTGGTCCATCACAAAGAAGTGGAGATCAGTTTCCTCTATAGCCGTACACGGGCCGGAAAACCGGTTACTAGTGCACACCCTGACCTGGAAGGTATAAGCAGCTTGTCTTTTGGTAGTTCGGTAGACCCCGGTGTTGACCTGGTTTTCCTCTGCCTTGGGCATGGACACAGCCGTAAATTCCTTGAGGAACATCCTTTTAATGCCGACACCAAGATAATTGACCTCAGTCAGGATTTTCGCCTCAAGGACAACAATACCCTCAATGGAAAACAGTTTGTATATGGCCTTCCAGAATTGTTCAGGGAAGAGATCAGGCAGGCTGATTATCTGGCCAATCCGGGTTGCTTTGCAACTGCCATTCAACTGGCTTTATTACCATTATCCAAGGCAGGGCTCCTGGGTAAGGATATCCATGTAAATGCCACAACAGGAAGCACAGGTGCCGGTGTGAACCCAACAGCAACTACGCACTTCAGTTGGAGGAACAACAACCAATCGTGGTACAAACCATTTACCCATCAACACCTGGCTGAAATCAACCAAAGCCTGGATACAGGGCAAAAGGAGAAGGGGCAATTGTTGTTCCTGCCCAACAGGGGGAATTTTACCCGGGGGATATTTGCCACCGCTTATACACAATATAAAGGGGAAAAAGCTACCATAACCAAACTTTACAGTGAATTTTACAGGGATGCTCACTTCACCCAGGTATGTAGTGATCCCATCCAGCTGAAACAGGTGGTCAACACCAACCAGTGCCACCTTCATATACATCAGGAGGGCAATATCGTGCTGATTACTTCGGCCATCGACAATTTGTTGAAAGGGGCGTCGGGACAGGCGGTGCAAAATATGAACCTCATGTTTGGTTTTCCGGAAAAAGAAGGCCTGCAACTCAAAGCGAGTATATTTTAAAACAAATTGAAATTACACCAGATAAAACAACTACCATGAAAATAGCCATTATCGGAACGGGGAACCTGGGAAAGTCAATTGCCAAAGGTATTTTACACAGTAATGGTGCAACCACCATGTACCTGACCAAGAGACATCCGGAAAGCATACGGGATTTTGAAAAATACGGTAATGTAAAGGTCACGGCAGATAACCATGAAGCCGTTAAGCATTCCGATATCCTGATTTTTGCCGTGCAACCCGGGCATTTTGGAGGCATTTTGGAAGAAGTGAAAGACCTGCTTACCGACAAACACGTTGTTATTTCAACCATTACCGGTTTTAGTATCAAGCGGATGGAGGAGATCATCGGTAAGCAGCATTATATCATCCGGAGCATGCCCAATACTGCTATTTCTGTTGGAAAATCCATGACCTGCCTTTGCGGCAATGAGGCAGGCCAGAAGCGGATTGAATTGGCCAAGGCCATATTCAACCGTATGGGACATTCCCTGGAAATTCCTGAAGAGCAAATGCAGGCAGCTACTGTGATTTGTGCCAGTGGGATCGCCTTCTGGATGCGTCTGATCCGGGCTACCACGCAAGGGGCCATTCAATTGGGTTTTGATGCAAAAGAAGCTCAGGCACTTGCCATGCATACCTGCGATGGGGCAGCAGGCCTGCTGATTGCCTCCGGCAACCATCCGGAGCAGGAAATAGACAAGGTAACCACCCCAATGGGATGTACCATACAGGGCCTGAATGAAATGGAACACCAGGGGCTGTCCTCTTCTCTCATCCGGGGAATTGTCACCTCATTTGAAAAGATCAACGAATTCAAAATGAATTCCTAAGCCGAGGAAAAATGTCCAAATTATTTGAGGTATATCCGCTCTACAAGGTCACCCCTGCTTCTGCAAAAGGGATTACCATTACCGATGATCAAGGTGAGGAGTATCTCGACTTTTATGGGGGTCATGCGGTGATCTCTATCGGTCATTCACACCCGGTATATGTGCAACGATTAAAGGCACAGTTAGACAAAATGGGGTTCTATAGCAATTCCGTGATCAATCCTTTGCAGGAGAAGTTGGCCGCTGAACTCGTTAGGATTGCCCATTGTCCGGAATACCAGTTATTCCTGTGCAACTCTGGTGCTGAAGCCAATGAGAATGCATTGAAACTGGCTTCTTTCCATACCGGTAAATCCAGGGTAATTGCCTTCAGGAACAGCTTTCATGGTCGTACCTCTGCCGCCGTAGCCACAACCGACAACCCAAAAATATGCGCCCCTATCAATCAGCAACATAAGGTGACCTTCCTGGATTTGGAAGATCGGGAAAGCCTGGAGGAAGAATTAGCCAAAGGCGATGTATGTGCAGTAATAATTGAGGCCATACAAGGGGTTGGGGGCCTGGATGAGCCTTCATCCGGTTTTTATGCCTTCCTGGCAGGATGCTGCAAACAACATGGTGCCCTGCTTATTGCAGACGAGGTGCAATCAGGTTTTGGCCGGAGCGGGAAGTTCTTTGCCTTTCAACACCATGGCATAGTGCCTGATGTTATCAGCATGGCCAAGGGCATGGGGAATGGGTTCCCGGTAGGCGGAATATTGATCCATGAAAAGATCAAGGCTTCTCTCGGGATACTGGGCACTACCTTTGGCGGCAACCATATGGCATGTACTGCTGTTTTGGCTGTCCTGGAGGTACTGGAAAACGAAAATCTTATAGAGAATACCGCAAAGCTGGAAACACGGTTCAGGGAAATGGCGGCTGGGATTCCTGAAGTAATCCGCGTTAAAGGAAGGGGATTGATGCTGGGACTTGAATTTGGTTTTGACGTCGCCCCGCTCCGTGAAAAACTGATCTATGATTACAAGATTTTTACCGGGGGAGCCAAAGACAAACACATATTGCGGATTCTGCCCTCACTGGGGGTAACCGGAGAAGAGATCAAGCAATTTTTTACTGCACTAAAATCCGCCCTATCATGACACATTTTTTCTCTGTAAATGATATCCCAGATGTGCAGCAATGGCTCCGTGAGGGCCGTGAGTTGAAAAAGGCTCCAAATGCCTTACGGCAATTGGGCAAGGGAAAAACGCTGGGCTTGTTGTTTTTTAACAATAGCCTGAGGACGCGGTTAAGTACCCAAAAGGCTGCCTTAAACCTGGGGATGGAAGTCATGGTGATGAATTTTGGCAAAGAAGGATGGCAACTGGAGTTTGAAGACGGGGCCATAATGAATGGAGACCGGGCAGAGCACGTCAGGGAAGCTGCCAGGGTAGTTTCTCAATATTGCGACGTGGTGGGTATCCGGGCTTTTGCCGGATTGCAGAATAAAACTATGGATGAGCAGGAACAGGTCCTGAAAGGCTTCATGAAACACACCACTATTCCAGTGGTTAACCTGGAAAGTGCTCTGGGCCATCCCCTCCAGGCGCTCGCAGATGCCATAACACTCGAAGAAAATCGAACCATAAGGCGGCCCAGGGTGGTGCTGAGCTGGGTCCCCCATCCCAAACCCCTGCCCCACGCGGTAGCTAACTCCTTTCTCCGGATGATGCAGCGAATGGATGTGGATTTGTCTATCACCCATCCGGAAGGGTACCATCTCGATCCAAAAATAGTTGCGGACACCCCGGTCTTGTATGATCAAGGGGAAGCCTTGAGCAACGCAGATTTTGTCTATGCTAAAAACTGGAGCAGTTACGAAGCCTATGGAAAAGTACTTAGCACCGACAGGAACTGGATGATTACCCGGGAAAAACTGGGTACAGCCCGTTTTATGCATTGCCTCCCGGTGAGGAGGAATGTAATCGTCGAAGACGGGATACTGGACAGCCCGCAGTCCCTGGCCATTGAACAAGCCAACAACCGGACGTTCGCAGCCCAGCTGGTATTGAAAAAGTTATTAGAAAAAGCCTAAGTATCTGGAAACATGAAACCTGAGCTTTCAATCGTAAAAATTGGTGGAAATGTCATAGAAGCCCCTGACGCACTGAGTAGGTTTCTTTCTAATTTCAACGGCCTACCACATCCCAAAATTCTGGTTCATGGAGGGGGGAAAAAAGCTACTGAAGTGGGCAGGAAGTTGGGGGTTGAAACACGTATGTTCAAAGGAAGGCGGATAACAGATATCGAAAGCCTTGAGGTTACCTTGATGGTCTATGCGGGACTGGTTAACAAAAAGATCGTGGGGGAACTGCAAGGTATTGGCTGCAACGCCATTGGACTAAGCGGGGCAGATGCCAACCTCATCCAGGCGAACAAAAGACCGGTAGGTGAGGTAGATTTTGGCTGGGTAGGTGACATATGCGGGGTAAATTCCCAAGCCCTGATCAAGCTGATTTCTGCCGATCTGGTCCCTGTTTTTTGCGCCATTACTCATGATCAGAAAGGACAGATGTTCAATACCAATGCAGACACCATTGCTTCTGAGCTGGCCATAGGTCTCGGAACAGCTTACTCAGTTTCTCTTTTCTATTGTTTTGAAAAACAAGGCGTCCTTTCCGATAAACACAACGAGGAGTCCGTGATCCCTGAAATAAATTGGCACGTATACCGGGAACTTATAGCTAAAAACATTATTTCGGATGGTATGCTTCCAAAATTGGAAAACAGCTTCCGGGCCCTCGAACAAGGCGTTTCTAAAGTCTGTATAGGCAATATGGATATGATAAGATCAACACCTGGCAGGTTTACCACCCTTACCCTATGAAAAACGAATTACAAATACTGACCGAAAAAGCCATAGGCCTGCTTATGGAACTTATCGCAATCCCTTCCTTTTCCACGGAAGAAGAAAACACTGCGGCAGCCGTTGAAGCCTGGTTACACACCTTTGACATCCCGGTCAAAAAATGGCACAATAACGTGTATGCCCTAAACCGCTTTTTCGACCCCGGCAAACCTACCCTATTGCTCAACTCCCATCACGATACGGTGAAACCCAATAGCGCTTACACCCGGGATCCCTTCCATCCAGAAATAGTGGATGGAAAATTATATGGGCTGGGCAGTAACGATGCCGGGGGCAGCCTGGTAGCTTTAATGGCGACATTTGCCCATTTCTATAATTGGGAAAACCTCAGTCATAACCTGGTCCTGGCCGCTTCAGCAGAGGAAGAAATTGCCGGCCCTAAAAGCCTTAGGGAGTTACTGTCTCATTTACCTAAAATAGATGTGGCCATTGTGGGAGAACCCACGCTGATGCAATTGGCTGTTGCGGAAAAGGGCCTTATTGTCTTTGATGCCAAGGTCAAGGGCACCCCTTCCCATGCCGCCCATCCGAATGGGAATAATGCCATTTACAATTGTATCTCCGTATTGGACTGGTTTAAAAATTATAGGTTTGAAGAGGTTTCTGAAGTATTGGGGGAAGTAAAACTGACCGTAACCCAGATCAATGGGGGTATGCAACACAATGTAGTGCCGGCGGCTATTGACCTGGTTATAGACACACGCGTAAATGATTGCTATACCAATAAGCAAATAGCAGACATCCTGATTCGTGAAGCACCTTGTGAGCTAAAGCCCCGCTCCCTGCGGCTCAATTCTTCATCTATTGAACACAACCACCCGCTGGTACAGGCAGGAATAGCTTTGGGTAGGGACACCTATGGGTCGCCCACCCTTTCTGACCAGGCCGCCCTGAGCTGCCAATCCTTAAAGCTTGGCCCGGGGGATAGCACAAGGTCGCATTCTGCTGATGAATATATCTATATCAGGGAGATAGAGGAGGGAATACAGTTGTATATTGAGATGTTGACGACTTTTTTAAGCAATTCGAAATCCTAGTTAGGGAAGTAGTAAATCCGATTAGAAAAATAAAAATCAAACATTATGAAACTCTGGGACAAAGGTCAAAGTACAGACAAAAAGATCGAAGCCTTCACCGTAGGCCGGGACCGGGAACTGGACCTGGACCTGGCCTATTATGACGTAAAGGCATCGATGGCTCATGCGCAAATGCTGGCCAGGGTTGGCCTTATTTCCCAGAAGGAAGGGGAATCCCTTGTCGCTGCCCTGAAAGAAATTGAGGCGTCTATACATAATGGGACGTTCACGATTGAAGCGGATTTTGAGGATATGCATTCCAAAATAGAATACCTGTTGACCGAGAAACTGGGGGATACGGGCAAAAAAATACACACCGCACGTTCGCGAAACGATCAGGTCCTGGTAGCCATGCAGCTTTTCCTGAAGCAGGAGCTCACCCATATAGAAACGGGTATTTCTGTGCTTTTTGATCTGTTAATTGCGCTCGCGGAAAAACACAAGTCGGTATTGCTGCCGGGATATACACACCTTCAGATCGCGATGCCTTCCTCCTTTGGCTTGTGGCTTTCGGCCTACGCAGAAAGCCTGATCGACGACATCTATCTGTTAAAAGCCGCTTATCGGATAAGTGACCAGAATCCGTTGGGAAGTGCTGCCGGATACGGAAGTTCCTTTGCTATCGACCGGAGTTATACCACGGAACTGTTAGATTTTGACACCCTGAAATACAATGTGGTGGCAGCACAGATGGGCAGGGGCAAGGTAGAAAAATCAGTGGCTTTTGCTATAGCCGGACTGGCCGGCACCCTCTCCAAGCTGGCCATGGACTGCTGCCTGTACATGAGTCAGAATTTCGGATTTATTTCCTTTCCTGACCAGCTAACGACCGGCAGCAGTATTATGCCCCACAAAAAGAATCCCGATGTTTTTGAATTGGTCAGGGCGAGGTGCAACAGCCTGCAGGCCCTGCCTAATGAAATTATCCTATTGACCAACAACCTGCCCAGCGGATATCACAGGGATTTCCAGCTCTTAAAGGAAAAGCTGCTGCCAGCTGTCAATAGCATAAAGGATTGCCTGGAGATTACAGCCTTTAGTCTCGAACAGATTCAGGTCAAGTCCGATATCCTGTCGGACCCGAAATACGACTACCTGTTCAGTGTGGAAAACCTAAACGAACTTGTACAGCAAGGGGTAACTTTTCGCGATGCATACAAACAATTGGGCGAGGAAATCGCTTCCGGAAGTTATCAACCCCAAAAGAATATTCAGCATACCCATGAAGGCAGCATAGGCAATCTTTGTCTGGGGGAGATCAGACGTAAAATGCAAACAGCTCGGAGTACATAAGCCATAATTTCCTTTTTATGTACTTATCTTTTTTGTACTTTTTGAAAGCACTAATTATTTACTTCATGTTTGCATTGGTATACCGGTCCCGGGCTGTTCCAGGTTTCGGCCGCCTTCAGATTCAGGAAATGTTGGAAAAGGCCAGGCGATACAATGAAGAACAAGGTATTACGGGCTGCCTGCTATACCACCAGGGAGAATTTCTACAGTACATCGAAGGCAATCAGATCAGGGTATTACAACTTTATGATAAGATCAAAAGCGATCCGCGTCACACAGACATGGTCCTTTTATCACATGGGGAAAGGCCTGAAAGAAGGTTTCAACAATGGGAAATGGCTTATGAAGATTTCTACGGGGACAACGACCAGATTGCCTACATGAAATTAGTGGTATCTCATCACCTTAAAGATATAAAGGGAGAGCCTTCTGATGCAGCGATCGATACCTTCTGGAAGAATGTTAGTAATATGCTGAGCGGGGATTTCCAAACAAGCAGCTAACCTTATTTGATCATTTTCAGGTTAATCACCTCCTGTGCAGTGAGGGGCCTCCAATGGCCACGGGGCAAGTCTTTTTTCGTAAGGCCTGCAAAAACCACCCGGTCCAGCTTCACTACCTCATAACCAAGATGTTGAAATATTCTCCTGACGATTCGGTTGCGACCACTGTGGATCTTCACTCCCACTTCACGTTTTGGGGCATTCCGGATATGACTCACATCGTCTACTTGTATGGGGCCGTCCTCCAGTTGCAGTCCTTTTCTGATCGCAATCAAGTCTTCAGTACGAAGGTTTTTGTTTAATTCCACATGGTAAATCTTGCGAACACCATGTTTGGGATGAGTAAGTTTTTTGGCCAAATCCCCGTCATTGGTAAACAACAGTAAACCGGTTGTATTTCGATCCAGACGGCCTACAGGCAATAGGCGGGCATTTGAAGCATTAGAAATCAATTCCATTACTGTTCGCCTTCCTTTCTCGTCGCTGGTTGTGGTAATGAAGTTCTTGGGCTTGTTGAGTAAAACATACTCTTTTTTCTCGGGGTTGAGTATCCGTCCGTCAAAACGCACGACATCCCCGGGGCTTACCTTATAGCCCATCTCGGTGATGGGTTTGCCATTGACCGTAACATTTCCGGCTGCGATATAGGTATCTGCCTCCCTGCGGGAACATACCCCACTGTTGGCCACGTATTTGTTTAATCGGATACGTCCGGAATCCTGTTTAGTCTCTGGTGTCCTTTCCTCGGACCTGGTCCCTTTTTGTTTAGGCTTCCGTTTCCCCTGATAGTCTGATTGGGATTTGGAAGGTCTTCGCCCCCCTGTTCGTTTTGGCCTGGGTTTTTGCATGAACTATAATTAAGCAGGCAAAGGTACGCAATAGCAGCGGTTTGCAGCAGTTTTATGATGTTTTATTGTCTTTGTAACCCAGCGTACTCTGCCGTTCCCTGTTAAGGATTAATTGGGTTACATCCGGACGGGCATAATGCCCTGCGGGATCAAAGTTCTGACGTTCCTCATAAACGCGGTTGATATCCAATTGGGCATAAAGGATACCTTCTTTATCCACAACCGGTTCCAGGATCCATTCCCCGTCGGGACCAGCGATACAGGAGCCCCCGTTGGCCATTACCATAGGTGTGGATGATAACAGCTCGTCCAGATGAGGGGTGCCTTTTGGAAAATCAGATTGACGCATCAGGGAGGATACAGACAGCACATAACTCCTGGATTCCCTGGCTATAAATCGGGTGATATCTTTGGTATTGTTCAGGTTACCAGGCCAGACGGCCACATGCAGGTCCTCTCCCTGGGCATATAGTGCAGCCCTGGGAAGAGGCATCCAGTTTTCCCAACAATTCAAGCCCCCCAGGGTAAAGCTTTTCAGGGCATGGGTTTGCAAACCATTTCCGTCACCCGGCGCCCACGTAAGTCGCTCATCATAGGTAGGCTGGAGTTTACGGTGCACAGATTTGATCTCCCCTTTGGCATCGATATAGACCAGTGAACAATAAAGGCTGTGACCTCCACGGTCTGAAGGTCTTTCAATAGTACCGAGATAGATGGCCATTTGATGTTCGGCAGCCAGCTTGCAAATCGGGTCCAGATCGCCTGATGCAATGTCAATTGCATTTTGTGCGTAGTGGGCGTGCAATTCCTTGTTGAGCTTCAGGTCCCAGGCAGCACCATCCGTATAGGCCAGCCAAAAGGGGTAACCAGGCAAAACTGCCTCCCCGAAGACCAGCAACTCCGCCTTGTTTCCGGCAGCTTCATCTATACAAGCCACAATTTTGTTCAGTGTGGCCGTTTTATCCAACCAAACCGGGGCAATCTGGGCCAATCCAACTTTTAAGAGGGCATCCATTGGAAGATTCTGTTAAGGACAAGGTCAATATCAATCAGCAAGATACTAAATACCCCAAGCACTATAGTAAATTTGAGGATGTTATGGAGCCATACATAGTGTTTCTTCTCCCCGGCTTTCCATAATAAAATCAAAAACAGCAAGAGCAGGGCTATACTGGAAATGAAGTAGAGATACATCTGGCCCACATCAAACTTTTGGATAAGCAGTAAGGCGGGTGCCAGGGTTAGGATAATGAGGATCATTATGCAGGTTTTCGAGAAGAGCGTGCCATAGAGGATGGGAATTGTCCGGTAACCCTGGGCTATATCCCCGATCATGTTTTCCAGGTCCTTGATCATCTCCCTTGCCAGTATGAGCAAAAACAGAAAAATCGCATGAACAAAAATTACCGTTTCAAAATTCCTGTAGTAAACAAATACGATAAAGAAGGGAGTAATGGCCAAAGAGGCAGACACCAGGTTGCCAATAAAAGGAATCCGCTTCAACTTATGGGAATACAACCAGATACCGAAAATATAGGCCGCAAAGAACAGGGCCGCCCGAAAAGAGACATAACTACCCAGTAGTACAGAAAGAAAATTCAGGACAAAGTAGGCTGACAACTTGGTTCGTTGGCTTACGAGCCTGTCCAGCATACTCTTCCTGGGCTTATTGATGAGATCTTTTTCGGAATCATAAAAACTGTTGATGATATACCCGCCGGCAATTACCAATGCCGAGGCCAGGACGAGGACAAACAATTGCGGGTCAAAGAGTACCTGTCGCAGGGAAATATCGGGTGAAAGGATAAACATGGAAGCCAGGTACTGGGCGAGGATAATCATCAGGATGTTATAGCCCCTCACAATAGAGAATAGGCTCAACATCTTGAGCAACAAGAGTTTGTTTTTCCTACTAAGCATGTTGGTGGCTTAGAACGTGTAAACGACTTCCAGGGTATGCCCTTTGAGGGCTTGTTTCGCTTTTTCGATATCCTGTGTGAACCCAAGGATGTATCCTCCCCCACCAGAGCCACAGAGTTTCAAATAGTAATCATTGGTTTCAATGCCTTGTTTCCAAAGCTGGTGAAACTCCTTGGGAATCATAGGTTTAAAGTGGTCCAGAACCACATGGGAGAGTTCCTTGAGGTTGCTGAACAGGGATTTTACATTCCCGCTGATAAAATCATCAACACAGGCATCGGTGTGTTTGATAAACTGCTCTTTCAGGACCTTTCTGAAGCCCTCGTTCTTCAACTTTTCCATGAAGATCTCCACCATTGGGGCAGTTTCCCCGGTAATTCCACTGTCCAAAAGGAATACGGCTCCCGATCCCTTCAGGTTTTGGGAAGGGATGCTGGTAGATTCCACATTGTCCTGGGAATTTATAAGTATAGGCAGACTGAGATAACTGTTCAGCGGATCCAGGCCTGAGGACTTCCCATGGAAGAATGATTCCATTTTCCCGAGTATGTTCTTTAATCTCAACAGTTTTTCCCGGGTAAGATTTTCGAGCACGGTTATTTTGTTGTGCGCATACTTATCATATACGGCTGCTACCAGTGCACCACTGCTACCAATACCATAACCCTGTGGAATGGAGCTGTCAAAATACAGGCCTTCGGCAATATCCCGTTGCAAACCTTCGAGGTCGAAGGAAACCAGTTCAGGGCATTCCAATTGGATCTGCTCCAGGTGCCCGGCAAAGTTTTTCAGGCTTTCATTGGATTTCAGGGCAGGTCCGCTAAGCTCGGTTGCTTTCTTAAGTGCCCCCTTAAAAAAATTATAAGGTATGGACAGGCCTTTGGAATCCTTGATGATTCCGTACTCACCGAACAATAAAATCTTGGAATAAAATAAAGGCCCTTTCATGTATGTGCTGTTGGTGGGACTATTCAAATTTACATTTAATTTCCAAATCGGTTTAAAGATCAGGATATTTTAGCCCCGCTTCCAACCTGGTCGCAAATATACTGTCCGTTTTCACAATACGCAACCAACTCATTCTTAATAAATTGCAAAACTTTTTCCCGATTCGCCTTGGGGTAAAGCAAATGTACATTGGCCCCTGCGTCCAGGGTAAAGCACAGCGGTATCCGCGTTGCTTCCCTGAATTTCCAGATGTTCTCTATGATTGCCAGCGTATTGGGCTTCATGAGCATAAAGTAAGGAGAGCTGGTCATCATCATCGCATGCAGGGTCAGGGCTTCACTTTCCACAAGGGCCACAAAACCTTCCAAATCCCCCTCCGCCAGGATACTTTTGATCCTTTCCATATTTCGATGGGCCTGTTTAAATCTTTCCTCAGCAAAAGGATGGCCTTCCATTAGTTTATGCCCCACAGTGCTGCTGATCTGTTTTTGCCCGCGGTGCACAAGAAGTATCGTATCCTGGTAGTCCCTGTAGACCTCATGGACTCCATCTGGAAACGGAACCCCGTAGAGGTCAGAACTTCCTGCAATCTCTGCATGGGCTCCCCAAACTACCATACCGCCGGCTATACTCCTGCATGCACTGCCCGATCCCAGCCTTGCCAGGAAGGAGGCCTTTGCTTCTCTATATGTACTGTCTAGTTTTGCTCCCTGCCGCTCTTCTATTTCCACGAGGCAGGACGCCAGGGCCGCCATTGCACTGGCGGAGGAGGCGATCCCACTGCTGTGAGGAAAGGAATTAGAAGATGAAATTTGTAACTGGTACGACTTCAGAAAAGGAAGGTAGGCCGCTGTCCTTTCAAAAAATGCTCGCAGTTTAGGTTCAAATTCAGGCTTGGGTTTTCCTTCAAAAAGGAACTCGAAGACAACCTCATCACTAACCTGAGGCCGTTTTTCATAGCGTACTCTCGTACTTGAAGTGCAGGCATCCAGCGTAAAACTGATCGAAGGGTTTGCTGGCAGCTGACCGGGGTATTTCCCCCAATACTTTATCAGGGCGATGTTGCTGGGGGCTTCACAATGAACCTGCCCTGCTTCAAGGGGCCTACCAGGCAGGGATGGTACAAAGTCCTTCTCGGTCATAGCTTAATAATTTTTGCAAAGATAGCTTTTACACTTCTTAGGGGTTAACCCAATAAAAATAATTTGCTATTTTAGATTTAAAGCCGATCAAAACATTGAAAAAACAAGCCTTCTATATAGGGATTGCAGTAGCCGTATGCCTGCTCATTGGGTTTTTATCCGGTTTTGCCACACAGAGCTCGGTGAACGACTGGTACGCTGCCCTGAACAAACCCAGTTTCAACCCTCCCAATTGGATTTTCGGACCTGTCTGGACAGTCCTCTACATCATGATGGGTATCGCAGCGGGGATTGTCTGGTCCAAAGGATTTTACCACAAATGGGTAAAAACAGCCCTTTATCATTTTGGGTTTCAATTGCTCTTCAACGCCCTCTGGAGTGTGGTTTTTTTTGGCTTTCAAAGCCCCTTTTGGGCACTGCTCGTAATCCTGGTGCTGATGATGCTTATTCTGGGCACAATTCGCTGGTTTAACGTGGTGAGCCGGCTGGCGGCCTATTTGATGATCCCTTATTTCCTCTGGGTCTGCTTCGCATCATTACTGAATTACCGCATCTGGATGTTGAATTAAATAGAAGGCCTCCCTTAGCGATTCGCCTGAAGCAGCAAGGGATCTTCAGTTTCATCACCGCATTCGCGCCTATTATGAGTTCTGAAATAATTGGGTTACTTTTAGTGCCAACCGCGGGTTCTTAAAAAAATACGCTTTTTATGGAGCAATATATCCTGGCCCTGGATCAGGGAACAACAAGCTGCAGGGCCATTGTCTTTGACCAAAAAGGACAAATCATTAGTACTGCCCAACAAGAATTCACCCAACACTTTCCTGAACCTGGCTGGGTAGAACACGACCCACTGGAAATCTGGAAAACCCAATCCGAGATGGCCAGTAAAGCCCTTGATAAAAAGGGGATCGGGGCAGATCAAATTGCCGGAATTGGAATTACAAATCAACGGGAGACCATTGTGGTTTGGGACAGGCAGAGTGGACAACCGATATATCCCGCAATTGTCTGGCAGGACAAACGGACCTCAGATTACTGTGATCAACTCAAGGAAGCCGGGCACAGCAAGATGGTCCGCGAAAAAACCGGTCTGGTTATCGACGCCTACTTCTCTGGCACAAAGGTAAAATGGATTCTGGACAACGTAGACGGGGCCCGTGAAAAAGCAGAAGCCGGGGAACTCCTTCTAGGAACTATAGATAGCTGGCTAATTTGGAACATGACCAACGGCGAGCTGCATATCACCGATGTTACCAACGCATCGCGCACGTTATTCTTCAATATCAACAGCATGGAATGGGATGCCGAGCTGCTATCCCTGTTAGGCATTCCAAGTAAAATGCTGCCCGAGGTAAAGGCTTCAAGTGAAAACTATGGCCATACAGAATTCCTGGGAACCGCTATTCCCATTGCGGGTATTGCAGGGGATCAGCAGGCGGCGCTTTTCGGGCAAATGTGCACCCAAAAAGGGATGGTTAAAAACACCTATGGAACAGGTTGCTTCATGCTCATGAATATCGGTGACCAGCCTATTGTTTCCAATAACAATCTGCTCACCTCCGTTGCCTGGCAGATTGGTGGAAAGACCCAGTATGCCCTGGAAGGCAGCATTTTCATCGCTGGTGCTGTGGTACAGTGGCTAAGGGACAGCCTAAAGATCATCGATAGTTCCGCCGAGGTAGAAGAAATGGCGGCCTCTGTTCCGGATTCCGGTGGTGTATATTTTGTTCCGGCCTTTGCCGGACTTGGCGCCCCACACTGGAACCAAAAAGCAAAAGGCTCCCTTTTCGGCCTGACACGCGGAAGTACTGATGCCCATATTGCACGAGCTGCTTTAGAGGCCATTGCCTACCAGACCATGGACATCGTAAAAGCTATGGAAGCGGACGCAGGGATCGCTATAGGCGAGTTACGGGTAGACGGTGGAGCTACTGTAAACAACCTCCTGATGCAGTTCCAGGCAGACGTACTGAACACCACTACCATCCGGCCCAAAATAGTGGAGACTACGGTAATGGGGGCTGCGTTTTTGGCCGGACTTGCCGTCGGGTACTGGACTGACCTAAAGGAAATAGAACAAATATGGCAGACAGATGTTACCTTTGAACCAACTTCAAATCGTGATGCAGTAGATAAGGGAATACAGGGTTGGTACAGGGCCATTGAAGCTCTGGAGTTTTGGAGTAAAGCGAAATAATATTATTCAACTATGACCCCTTTTGTTGCAGAAATTATAGGAACCTTCCTTCTAATGTTACTCGGATGTGGTGTTAATGCCAACGTTGTGCTGAAAGGTACCAAAGGTCATGGCTCCGGATGGCTCGTCATCACTACGGGATGGGCCTTTGCCGTTTATATTGGTGTGCTCGTAGCCAGTCCTTACAGCGGGGCGCATATAAATCCAGCGGTGTCCATCGGTCTGGCAGCTGCCGGCGAATTTCCCTGGGCAGATGTTCCCGCCTATATCATGGCCCAGTTTATTGGGGCGATGTTTGCCGCCTTCGTGGTCTGGCTAATGCACAGGGACCACTTTAACCTTACGGAGGAAAAAGAGCTAAAACTTGCCGTGTTCTCCACATCTCCGGCCTATCCCAATGTCCCTTTGAACCTGCTCAGCGAGCTCGTGGGTACTTTTGTGCTGGTTTTTGCGGTATTGTATTTTACAGATGCCAATATCCAGGACTCCCAGCAGATCATCGGATTGGGCTCCCTGGGGGCCTTGCCAGTAGCTATTGTCGTCTGGGGTATCGGATTAAGCCTGGGTG
This sequence comes from Lentiprolixibacter sp., assembly GCF_982873095.1. NCBI lineage: Bacteria > Pseudomonadati > Bacteroidota > Flavobacteriia > Flavobacteriales > Flavobacteriaceae > Lentiprolixibacter > Lentiprolixibacter sp. The sequence goes on from NZ_CEYNTP010000002.1 coordinate 30,279, forward strand.
GAACTACCGGATACGCCATTAATCCGGCCAGGGACCTTGGACCACGTATTATGCATGCGCTGCTACCCATCCGGGACAAGGGCAGTAATCATTGGGAATATAGCTGGATCCCGGTAGTTGGACCCATTTTAGGCGGAGTAATCGCAGCCTTGCTTAGCCTCCAACTCGCTTAAGCTTGTTTTTTATGGATGCACCCTTTCCGGGTAATCACTGATGATCCCATCTACCCCAAGGGAAAGTAAATTTTCAATGTCCGAAGGCTCATTAACGGTCCAGGTATAGATTTTAAAGCCCGCCTCCTGAATCTGATTAATATTCTCTGCATTCAGAAAATTGTAGTTTGGGTTTATGGCCACTGCACCCAGCTCCTGTGCCACAGGAATGGCCTCAAGGGGATCAGATTCAGTAAGCACCGCTATAGCCACATCCGGATTGATTTTTCGCATTTCCCTGAGTTCGTCCCAGTTAAAACTGGATATCAATATATTGTCCCAGGACCATCCCCGCTTTTCTACATAGTAATCGAGGATAAAATTAACACGGTCCGCAGTACCAGCCCCTTTGAGTTCAACATTAAGGGCCACTGTATTGTTGATTAATTTTAGAACATCCTGCAACATGGGGATGGTATGGTTGCCATCCAGCAGGAGCTTCTTAAGGTCAAATATGAAGTATTCCTCAATATTTCCTCCTCCGTTGGTAAGTCGTTCCACCCGTTCATCGTGAAACACCACTATTTCATTGCTCTTAATCTTGAATACATCTATTTCGATCATATCAACACCCAGGTCCAAGGCCTTTTGTATGGAAGGCAGGCTGTTTTCTGTTTCATGCCCCATAGCCCCCCTGTGGCCAATAACCAAATAATCTTTATTTGCTTCGTTACAACTCATTAAACCCAATATCAATAAGACAATAATAAACCTAGACATAAGCTTTGTGTTTCTGATCGTCAAAAATAAACGTTTACCTAAAATTCTACCAAGCAACTAAGAAAGTAACCCATTCTTACCTGCCCTGACATTCCAATGCTAGTTGTTTCCAATTGTAAAATCTACTCTTCTCCAACACGGTAAATATAGGACTGCAAAGGCTCAAGCTTGACTGGGATGCGACCAATACCCCCCTGAACCAACAAGTTGTTCTGACCTCCATATAAGGCATCCCTCATGGGGTATGCCCCTTCATCCAATTGCCATGCCTCAAGGATATGATGGGGAACCTTCAATTCAATATCATAGGGTCTTTCTGAGTCAAAGTTCGAGATGACAATAAGTTTTTCCCCTTCAGACCAGCGGACATAAGACAGTACCCTATGGTCATATCCCGGGGTATGTTCCTTATTATAGAAGTGGATCTCCTCGTATTCGCCCATAAGGGCCTCACTCCCTATCGTAAGGTTAAGTAATCGCTTGTAAAAATCCCGGAGCCCTTTCTCCTGATCCGAAAGTTGTCCGCCATCAAATGCCTTGTTGTTAACCCAGCGCTGGTGGTGCGGCACCCCGATATAATCGAATATAGAGGTACGGGTAGGACTTCCAAAACCGGCATTCTCTGCACCCGGCTCCCCCACTTCCTGGCCAAAATAGATCATGGTGGGAGAAGTGCTGATGGTAGCTGAGACCACCATGGCCGGCTTACCTTTTTCAGCGTTTCCTGCAAAATCCGGACTGGCGATCCGTTGTTCGTCGTGGTTTTCCAAAAAGTGCAGCATATGGTGCTCAATATCCTGTAAGCCTTTTTGGACAACGGGGATATGGTCTGTCCATCCATGCCCCTGCATGATATGCTTTATACTGTCATACAACTCCACCTTGTCATACAGGTAATCCATTTTTCCTTTCTTAAGGTAATCCCGGTAAAGTGCAGGATTATAGACCTCGGCCAGCAAGAGCGCATCGGGATTTTTCATTTTGATATGGGAATTGAGGTAACTCCAGAATTCCACGGGGACCATTTCAGCCATATCAAAGCGAAATCCATCCACCCCCATCTCCTGCCAATACCAGGCGATATCCCTGAATTTAATCCAGGATCCTGGCACCTCCTTATCCTTCCAGAAGGTATAATGCGCCTTATGGTCTTCCCCAGCAAGGGTATCTGGCAGGATGTCAAAATCATATGACCCATCAGGCCGCACCCCATAGTTGACCTTTACCGTTTCATACCAGTCGTTAAAATGCGGGCGTGCCAATCGGGAGCCGTTGCCCGTCCATTTGGCTGGAAATTCATCAAACTTTCCATCAGACAAGGGATGGTCGGCACCACCTAGTGGCCGGTATCCGTCTGGCCACTCAGGCACCTCGAAGCCCTGGTTGGGGATATAGTAAAAATCATTGTCGCGGCTATATGCTACCTCTGTATTGTCATCTGCCCCAAAGGGCCTTTTCCCCTCAGGAGTTGAAGCCCCTTCGTAATTACGGGCCACGTGGTTGGGAACAATATCAATTAAAAGCTTTAGTCCCGCCTTATGTGTTCGATCAATTAAGGCCCGAAATTCTTCCAACCGACGTGCCGGGTCCTCGGCCAGATCAGGATTAACGTTGTAATAATCCTTTACCGCGTAGGGAGAACCGGCACGGCCCTTAACCACATCCGGGTCATCCCCCGGAATCCCATATGCACTGTAATCCGTAACCAGGGCGTGGTGCGGGACGCCCGTATACCAAATATGGGTTACCCCCAGCTCGCGTATCTCCCGCAATGCTGTATCCGTAAAATCCGAGAATTTCCCCACCCCGTTCTCCTCCAGGGTCCCCCAGGGCGTATTGGTGGTCTGGGTATTCCCAAACAACCGGGTAAAAACCTGATAGATAACTTTTTTTCGTTCCAATTGTGTTTGATTTTCTTGCTGTTCTGAGCTGGCCTCTTTTTCCCGTGAAGAACAGGAAATCAATAAACAGCCCAGCAGGATGGCCCAAATGCGCATCTTTTGATTATTTATAATTCGTAAGGAGGAGTACTCCTTTGGTTTCCAGCGGTATTTGATTCTCCCATACCATTTCCCCACCTTTAATCGGATCGTACATCCGCTTCCCATCCAGGCCCATCTCCGAAAAGCGCGATAGCTCAAGTTGCACCGGTTTTTCATTTTTATTCATAATTAGTGCGACGGTCCTGTTTTCTGAATATCGGAATAAAACATAGATCCCATCCTCAGGCGCAAAGTGTTTTGTTTTCCCCATGTGTATTACGGGTTCCCCTTTTCGGAAATGTAAGATTTTCCTAAGAAATTCCTGCATGTCTGAAGATGCTTCAGACAGCCCCGCACCACTAAAGGCATCCACAGTGTCACCTTCCCATCCCCCGGGAAAATCTGACCGGATTAACCCATGGCTATCCGGTTGTTGTGTGTTCTCCATAAGGATTTCGGTACCATAGTATACCTGGGGTATCCTCGGGGAGAGTAAAACAAAAGCCATGGCCATTTTAGTAAGTACAGCGTCTTCCTCAAGCTGGGTATAAATACGGTCCATATCGTGGTTGTCCGCAAACATCAGCAGCTCATGTGGCGAGGCATAGTGAAAATCATTGGCGAGGGCTTCGTATAGTGTTATCCATCCACTATCCCAGTCTTCTGTTTCCGTCAGCGCATCCACGAGGGCTTGTTGTAAAGGGAAATCCATTGCAGACCTGAGATAGGAGGTATACCCATCCCTGTTTTCAGCCCCCTGTTGCCAGTAGCCTACCAGTAGCGGATTATAGCTCCACTCCTCGCCTACTATCGAAAAATCAGGATATTCTGTCATGATCCTCTTTGCCCAACTGGCCATAAAATCTTTATCCGGGTAGGGATAAGTATCCTGACGAATGCCCCCCAGTTCCAGGGTTTCAATCCACCAAATACTGTTCTGTGTAATGTAGCTGGCCATGAAGGGGTTCTTCTGGTTAAGGTCAGGCATGGCGCTTACAAACCAGCCGTTGCTCATATCTTCCCTGTCCCTGTCCGAGGCATAGATATCCTGATTGGTGGTCCTTCTGTGGTTAGACACCTTCACCCTGCCCTTCCTTTCGAAAACGGGCTGTTCATTGATCCAGTCAGAAAAAGGCAGGTCCTCCATCCACCAGTGATGCAGTCCACAATGGTTGGCTACCTGGTCCATGATCAATTTGATACCCTTCTGCCTCGCTTTTGATGCCAGTTCCTTGTATACCTCCAGGGTCCCAAACCTGGGGTCTACCCGGTAAAAATCCGTTATGGCATATCCATGATACGATTGTTCGGGCATATCATTTTCAAGCAGGGGACTCGACCAAAGCGCAGTGAAGCCCATATCATCAATATAGTCCAGGTGGTTGATGATCCCGCGGATATCCCCGCCATGGCGGGCATAGTCGTCTTTTCTGTCGATCCTGTCTTCCCGAAGCCCGGCAACCCGGTCATTACTGGGATCTCCATTGGCAAATCGATCAGGGGTTATGAGATAGATAACATCTTCAGAGGAAAAACCTTTATAGTAGGCCTTATTATGAAGGCGTTCTTTTAATTCATAGGCAAACCGAATAGCCTTTCTTCCTTCCCTTTTAAGATGAATCTCCATTCTTCCCGGAGGGGTAGCAGGAGGGATGTACAAATCCAAAAATAAATAATTCGGGCTATCGGCTTTATGGACGCCTTGCAGTTGCACCTGCGGATGGTCCAGTGCAACCTCAAACGTTCCCAGGTCCTGACCTTTGAGAAGTAGCTGCAGCCTGTTGTCCTCAAAACCCACCCACCAGTTGGGAGGTTCAATACGTTCTACCTGGCCGTGGACAGTAGTCATCGCTAAAACGAATACAAATAGTAACCAACCATAGAACTTATAACCATCTCGATCTGGTATAGGGCTTATTCCCTTCATGTCATGCCTGGGTTACCGCATTGGAGGTAAGCACAAGTCGTTTTCCATTGACCCGAATAGACATTTCGTCTGCCCCTTCCAGCTCATAAGAGGAGCCCTCTTTGGTAACATTCACCTTGATGATCCGGTTACGGAAGTTGATCTTAAATGAATAGGAATCCCATTCATTCGGAATGCGCGGGGCAAAGGAGAGCTTGTCGTCACGGATACGCATGCCCCCAAATCCTTCTACCACACTCATCCAGGTACCTGCCATTGAAGTGATATGCAGGCCTTCTTCCACTTCCTTGTTGTAATCGTCCAGGTCCAGTCGGGAAGTCCTCAGATAAAATCGGTAGGCCTGTTCCATCCGGTCCAGCTTCGCTGCCTGTATACTGTGCACACAGGGAGAAAGGGAGGATTCATGGACCGTAAAAGGTTCATAAAAGTCGAAATGCCTTTCCAATTCGTCAGTGGTAAAATGGTCTTCAAAGAAATAGAACCCCTGGAGGACATCTGCCTGCTTGATATACGGCGAACGGAGGATCCTGTCCCAGCTCCATTTCTGGTTGATCGGGCGTTGGGATTTGTCCAGCTCTTCCACAGTAACCAATTCCTTGTCCAGGAAACCGTCTTGTTGCAGGTAGATATTGTAGTCCTCTGAAAATGGAAAATACAGGTTTTCCGCAACTGTGGCCCAGCCTTCGGTTTCGGCATCAGTTAACCGGGTTTGCCCTATGATACGGTCGTAATCCTCGGGATAGCCGTCTTTTACCTTTTGCAACTGTTCCAGGGCATATCGGATGCACCACCTGGCGGTGTAGTTGGTGTACCAGTTGTTGTTTACGTTATTTTCGTATTCATTGGGACCTGTTACGCCGAGGATCACATACTTGTTCTTAAACTTGGAGAAGGTCGCCCGCTGGTACCAGAATCGGGCAATCCCGATAAGTACTTCCAGCCCCATTTCCGGGATATAAGAGTAATCCCCCGTATACCGGTCATAGTTGTATATGGCAAAAGCAATGGCCCCGTTCCTGTGTATTTCCTCAAAGGTAATTTCCCATTCATTGTGGCATTCTTCACCATTCATGGTCACCATAGGATAGAGCGCTGCCCCATTATTGAACCCGAGCTTGCCGGCGTTCTCAATGGCTTTCTCCAAATGGTTATAGCGGTACTGCAGCAGGTTCCTGGCTACATGGTGGTCTTTGGTGGCCATGTAGAAAGGGATACAATAGGCTTCTGTATCCCAATAGGTGCTCCCGCCGTATTTTTCGCCGGTAAATCCCTTGGGGCCAATATTGAGACGTGAATCCGTACCCAGGTAGGTTTGATTCAGGTGGAAGATATTAAAGCGGATGCCCTGTTGTGCTTTTAAATCTCCCTGAATAGTAATGTCGCTCATTTCCCAGATGCGCGCCCAGGCATCCTTCTGTTCTGCCAGCAGGCGGTCAAACCCTTTCTCACGGGCTTTAGAAAGAGTTTCCCTGGCCGCTTCTATTAGCGCGTCAGCTTTGTGATTGCGAGATACGGTATAGCCGGCGTATTTCAGCAAGTGG
>NZ_CEYNTP010000003.1:0-25551 GCF_982873095.1 Lentiprolixibacter sp.
CTGTGGTTATGCCCAAAAAGCGGTTGGAGGTCATGGTGGCCAGGATCGCCCGCATCCTGTTCCCCGCCAATTTCAACAGAGAATCACTCATTACCTTCATCCCGAAAAGGAAAAGTCCAAGTGCTCCTAATAGCTGTAATATGTCTGTTACTCCATATTGCACACCCCCGATTTTATCAGCTATGTTAGTTTTACGTTAATTTAAAGTAAAGTTACCGGATTACGTATCTTGAGCCTTGAAAAAAGTACATCTATGGTCAAATTTTTAATGATTCTATCCATCGCCATGCTTCCCTTCCAGGGCTTTACTCAGCAACTCAGTGGAAGCGAACTCCTTGAACGTGCCATTCAGTACCACGATCCAGAATCTAATTGGAATACGTTCAAAGGTCAGTTCCGGGTAGTCATGGACAGCCCCAACAGACCTCAACGCATAAGCGACATTAGCCTGCACCTGCCCAAGTCCTACTTTAAACTTCTAGTGGAACAGGGCGGCACCACAACCACCTATCAACTGAATAAAAACGATTGTCATTTGCTGCTCAACGGCAGCTCCAATTTCACTAAAGAGGAAGCCAACACCCATCGGCTAAGTTGTGAACGGGGGGAACTGATGAAGGACTATTACACCTATCTCTACGGCCTGCCTATGAAGCTCCGGGATCCGGGCACCCAAATAGATCCCCAGGTACGCAAAAAATCCTTTAAGGGGAAAGAATACCTTGTATTGCGGGTAACGTATGACAAAGCCGTCGGGGAGGATACCTGGTACTTTTACTTCGATCCCAAAACCTATGCCATGGAAGTGTATCAATTCTTCCATGATGAATCAAAGAACGATGGGGAATATATCCTCCTTGAAGGACAAGAGCAAATACAGGGGATCCGCATGCCCAAAGTACGGGCCTGGTATTACAACAAGGACAACACCTACCTGGGGACGGATACCCTTATGCCGAACACGCCTTAAGTTCATCAGGGTCCTTTTCCCTTTGAAAAAGGTGACAGGGATCATTGGAACGGGTGAGAACTGACCAATATCATAGGTTCAGATTTTTGCGTTACCTACATTTACAGCAGTTCATTACCATAATTAGTTAGAATCTGAATTTAAATCCCGTATCCATGAAAAAATTTATTGTTGGTTTATTTGTTCTTGGCCTTGCCAGCCCCTTATTTTCACAGGTAGTGAAAACAGAAGAGTTATCAGAAGTCGTCGTTATGGCGGTAAATTACAAGTATTTGAATCAAGTAGATAATACAGAAGCTGCCATACCTGTTAAAATGCTGGAACGCAAAGCAGCAGCGTACGACGTTACCACTAAAGACTACTACGAGGATGATTTTGATTTCTACACCGTATCATTTTACATCCCTGATGGAAAGCTTGTAGCTGTTTATGACCCTGAAGGAAAAATTATCAGGACAATTGAAAAATTTAACGATGTTGCATTACCCGATGCCGTTAAAAAAGCCGTTCTGAAAAGATATCCAAATTGGGAAATTGTAAAAGACGTATATCGCGTTTCTTACACTGACACCAAAGGGGCCAAAAAGACTTACAAACTTAAGTTGATGAATGGCGACAAAGTCCTTAGGGTGAAAATGAATGAAGACGGGGAATTCCTGTAGTCAGTATCTAACAATTGCAGGCTTTAGCTATCCGCTATAGCTGTATTGTGGGAACGAAAGGTTCCGTTCGGTATCCGGGCGGAACCTTTTGCATTGCAGGAATCTCATCTGTAAGTCTCAGGCCTCAACGATAAAAGTTCATTTCATCCATATACTTCCAGACCGGTTCCGGCAGCATGGGCCTGATGTTCTTCCCCGCTTTGTGTTCCCTGCGTATAAAGGTGGAGGAGATTTCCATTACCGGGGCGTCAACATGATGGATCTTCGGATGCCCCTTAAACCGTTCCGGGCCTTCTTTAGCAGAAATTCGCGGGTATACATACAATTCGTGATTTTCCAGGATCACCTCGTAGTTCTTCCATTTGTGGAAGGTGTGGAGGTTGTCTTCACCCATGATGAGGCAAAACCGATGTGTTTTCCCAAACTGCTCCCCCAGATGTACCAATGTATTTATGGTATAGTTAGGCTGAGGCAGGGAAAATTCCACCTTGCTGGCCTTTAGCTTAGGGTACTCTGCTATGGCTTCAAAGACCATCTGATACCTGTGGTGGTCCTCAAGTAAGGACTGCTTTACTTTAAAAGGGCTCCTCGGGGTGATGACAAACCAGACCTCATCAAGGTCCGAAAACTCCACCAGGTAATTTGCGATCACCAGGTGGCCGATATGTATGGGATTAAACGTGCCGAAATATAGACCGATTTTCTTCATGCTCCTGCTGACCTTATCTACTCCTCAGAGGAGGATTGCTTTTCCCCTGGGGTATATTCCGCCCCGACAAATTCCGCCACCAGCTGATGGGCTTCCCTTAGTGCCTGATCGAGGTCGTAATTCTTTATGATCTTATCAAATTGAGGGGCCGTCGCCAGTTCTACCGAAGCTTTGGCAATTCGCATGTTGATCTTTTCATCGCTCTCTGTGCTTCTTTTCTTGAGCCGTATCTTCAGCTCGTCTACACTGGGGGGTTTTACAAATACAGCCAGGGTACGCTCCGGGTATTTTTTCTTGATCCGCAAGCCCCCGGCGACGTCAATATCGAAAATTACATTTTTGCCCTCCTCCCATAAACGCTCCACCTCACTCATCAGGGTTCCGTAGAAATTGTCCCGGTACACCTCTTCCCATTCCAGAAAATCCCCATTCTTGATGTGGTTTTTGAATTCAGAAATGGACATGAAGTAATAGTTCTCACCATGAATTTCCTTACCCCTTCTGGCCCTGCTGGTCGCTGAAATAGAGAAGGCCAGATTGAGTTCTGGTTGTTCCAGGAGATAGCGCACAATAGTGGTTTTTCCACTTCCGGAAGGTGCTGAAAATATAATGAGCTTACCGCCCTCCATCAGAGTACGTTTAACATTTGTTCTTTGATCTTCTCCAGTTCATCCTTCATCTGCACCACCAGCTGTTGCATTGGGGCATAATTGGCTTTGGAGCCTATGGTATTTATTTCCCTCCCTATTTCCTGTCCGATGAACCCGAGTTTTTTTCCATTTGCCCCTGCGGCCCCCATCGTGGTCAGAAAGTAGTCCAGGTGGTTCGCAAGGCGGACTTTTTCTTCTGTAATGTCATATTTTTCAAGGTAGTAGATCAACTCCTGCTCAAAACGGTTGGGGTCAACCTCTGTCCTCAAATCCGCCACTGCTTTGTCCAGACGTTCCCGAATAGTCCCCAGCCTGTCTTTATCCATCTCTGCAACCTGCTCCAACAGCGATTTTATTTCTTGGATCCTGTTCAGGAAATCGCGTTCCAGGGCCTTGCCTTCTTCGGTCCTGAAGGTATTGATCTTTGACAGGGCGGCCTCAAGGGCTTCATGTATTACTCCGTACTCCTCCTCATCAATTTCTTCCTTCTCCGTCTTTATGGCATCCGGCAACCTCAGGGCCATTTCCAGCATCTTGATTTCCTCCCCGGAAACAATATCCGAGAGCTGTTTCATATAGCCTTTTACTACCCCGCTATTGATCTGGGAACTGGATTCTTCACCGGTTATTTCCACATACAGGCCCAAATCTATTTTCCCCCGCTGTAACACCGCTGCTATCTTCTGACGGAATTCCAATTCTTTTTCGCGGTAAGCCAGGGGCATCCGTGCGTTCATGTCCAGGTTCCTGCTGTTGAGGGATTTGATTTCCACCGTTATTTTCTTATCCGGAAGTTGTACTACATGCTTCCCGAAACCGGTCATGGATTGGATCATATATCAAGTAATTTGGCTAAAGTTAATTAAAATTGCCCTTACACCTTTGGATTTCCCTTCTCGTCAAAATGTTGGGCAAGCTTCATTTCACAAGCGATGACACCCGCAATTAATCCCACCACCATGGCCACAACACTGATAAAAATAGCGGTCTTGCTCTCTGTGAACCAATAGGCCAAAACACCAATTACAATTAGACATATACCGGTTCTAATAAACATGACCGGACCAATGCGGTTGGCATAATCCCAGGTTTGCTGGTTCCGCATACTTCTTTGGGTACGATACCCATAGATATAATTGATCTTTTTTGGTGGGAATCGCTGCCATAGGAACCCTGAAAGAAGCACCAATACGGCTGGCAATAATATTCCAATTAGCAGTCCCCAGTCCATATCAAAGCTCACGTACCCAAATGTTTCGATAACTCACCCGGCTGTTGTCCTGGTGGTCCTGTAGCCTTAACGGGCCTTTGCCATGGGGCGGGTTTTTAGGCCATCCTATATAGGGTGTGGTGCCCTTGATCTCCACATGGTCCTGTATCAACACCCCGTTGTGCAGCACCGTCATGGTCCCTGATTTTACCTTTTGTCCGGCCTCATTGAATTCCGGGGCATGGTAAATAATATCGTAACTGTTCCATTCCCCTGAAGGGACCGATGCCATGGCCAGGGGGATGTGTTGTTTGTAAATCGACCCCACCTGTCCGTTTACATAGGTATCGTTGTCATTGTTGTCCAGTACCTGCACCTCGTACAAATTGTTTAGAAATACCCCACTGTTTCCCCGGTTCTGCCCATTCCGCTGTACCTCGGCCGGGGAGCGCCATTCTATATGCAGCTGTATACTGCCGAAATTTTGCCTGGTCTGTATATCCCCGGCCCTGTTCTTCACCGTCATGCTGCCGTCATCGTTCAAGTGCCAGTCGGCCTCTGTACTATCCCGCGAACTGATCCAGGCATCCAGGCTGGAACCGTCAAAGAGCACGATCGCATCAGAGGGCACCCCATTCTGCCCTTTAGGGTCTACCTTAGGGGGAACTGGTTCATACAGTTCGGTGGCCTTAGGGGTAGTAGGTTCTTCCCCCAGATATTCTTTGTGGACAATTACCTCAGATTCGCCTTTTTGTTTTTCTGGTTGCTGGGAAAAGAGCGGCCCAGAAGAAAAGAACAGGGCGAGTGTTACAATTAAATATTTCATCTGCAAAAATTAGTTACCTAGAATTTTCTTGAGCATATCCTGATCGATATCACCTCCGGCGAAGTCGTCAAAGGTTTTTTCTGTGGCTTCTATGATATGGTCCTGGATAAACCTGGCCCCTTCACGGGCGCCCTGTTCCGGGCTTTTAATACAGCATTCCCATTCCATGACCGCCCAGACATCGCATCCATACTGGGTAAGCTTGGAAAAGATCGTCTTGAAGTCGATTTGCCCATCGCCCAGGGAGCGGTAGCGCCCTGCACGGTCACCCCAGTCGTTGTACCCTCCAAAAGCCCCTTTTTTACCTGTTGGATTAAATTCGGAGTCTTTTACGTGGAAGGCACGGATGAATTCATGGTAATGGTCGATATAGGTGATATAATCCAGTTGCTGTAAAACAAAATGGCTGGGATCGTACAGGATGTTCACGCGCTTGTGATTTCCTGTAGCTTCAAGGAATCGCTCAAAGGTATCCCCATCATGAAGGTCCTCCCCGGGATGGATTTCATAACATACATCTACCCCTTCCTTATCGAAATGATCGAGAATGGGAAGCCATCTTTTGGCCAACTCTTCAAAACCCATTTCAACAAGTCCGGGAGGCCTTTGCGGCCAGGGGTGCCAGGTATGCCATAGCAATGCCCCGGAGAATGTAGCGTGCGCCTTGAGGCCCAACCGCCTGCTGGCCGTTGCTGCTTTTTTAACCACGTCTACTGCCCATTCTGTGCGGGCTTTGGGGTTATTTTTTACCGCATCAGGAGCGAAATTATCAAACATCAGGTCGTAGGCAGGGTGCACAGCGACCAACTGTCCCTGCAGGTGGGTGGAGAGTTCTGTGATTTCAAGTCCATAGGAATTGATCCTGCCTTTCAGTTCATCACAATAGTCCTGGCTTTCGGCTGCCTTGTCCAGGTCAATCAAAAAATGCTCCCAGGTAGGGATCTGTATCCCCTTATACCCCAGATCTGCCGCCCATTTACACATTCCATCCAGGGAATTGAAGGGGGCTTGGCTGTCTACAAACTGGGCAAGAAATACGGCGGGGCCTTTTATGGTTTTCATAGGTCGGTATGCGTTTAACTGTTTGTTATTTGGTTATATGGTTTCAGAATAATACCCTATATTTATTGAATTAAAGGGGCATTATTACCTCCCGGAAGGGCGAGTTATAAATATAGGAAATAGGAAAGAATTAAAACAGTCTATATGCAGTTTCGGGCCACATTGCTTTGCTATCCGGGAAGACCAAATTGTAATCCCTTTACGGATATTCCTTCGCTTACTGGCCCACTTTACCCAAATCCCCTAAAAACCTATACGTATGGATAATGCATCAGCCCGAAATATGTGGGGTGATTTCCTGGACACCCACCTCGAATATGCCTTTGCAGACGAGCCCCGTGTAACCCACTTTGGGGACAACGAAGCAGACTGCCAGAACAGTCTTAAACGCGTACTCTCCGGAAATAAAAGGGCTACTTCCCATTCCCTGCTGGGTCTACAACTGAGAAAGGAGCGCCTGCCCAAGATTGGGGATTTCACTGTGGTGACCGACTGGAATGGCAGGGCACAGGGAATTGTCCGGACCGTTGGCGTGCGCCTGAAACCCTATTTTAGTATCCGGGAGTCCTATGCAAAAATGGATGGGGATGCCTCACTGGATTCCTGGAAGCAATATCACTGGGAGTTCTATAAAAGGGAACTGGCCCCGTACTCCAGGGAACCGCGTGAGAGTATGATCGTGGTTTGCGAGATCTTTGAAAAGGTTTACCCGGTCTAAGGCCGGAAAGCTTCAAAAGGCATCATTCCAGGTCTATCCATACATTCCCTCCTTTATGAGAGGCCACTGTAGCTTCTATGAAATTTAATCCGCGCACCCCATCACGCATGGTGGGAAACTCCCCGTCATTATACGCTTCACCCCTTATGGCCCTGGCGGCGCCCAGGTAGATGTTTGCCATAGCGTCAAAGATCCCTTCGGGATGCCCAGGGGGAAGCTTTGTGCCATCAAGGGAAAGGGCTGAATTATACGCATGCCCGGGTTTGTAGATCTCCGCAGGGCTTGTATCGCTGATCTTATAGAGGAAATTTGGCCGTTCCTGTTCCCAGCGCAAGGCTGCTTTTTCCCCGTATATGCTGATCGCCAAGCCATTTTCTTCGCCGGTAGCCACCTGACTGCTGCGAATGACCCCTTTCACATGTTTTCCCATACGTATCAAAATGGTGCCGTCTACATCCATTTGGTTATCATCATACAGGTAATTGAAATCGGATAGGATGGATTTGATCTCCAGTCCTGTGGTGTATTCCACCATATTGAAGGCATGGACGCCAATATCTCCAATACAGGAACTGATCCCGGCCTTTCTGGGGTCCAGGCGCCATACCTTGGAACGCTGCTCTGGGTCGTGGATTACAGAATTGATCCATCCCTGGTAGTACCGGGCATCCACCTTGTGTATTTTTCCCAGTTCCCCGGCCTTTATCATTTCCCGCATTTGACGCACCATGGGGTATCCGGTGTAGGTATGGGTAAGCGCAAAAACCGTCCCTGCTTTCTTGTGGGCATCTGCAAGTTGTTTGGCCTCATCTAGCGTAGTGGTCATTGGTTTTTCACAAATCACGTGGAAGCCATGATCCAGTAATTTCTTGGCCATTGGGAAATGCAGAAAATTGGGTGTAAGTACGGAACAGACTTCAATACGCTCTTCTGGCGGCAGCTTTACTTCTTCCTCGACTAAAGTGTCAAAATCCTTGTAGATACGGTTGGTAGGCAGATCGATTTCCTTTGCAAAAGCGAGGTTTTGTTCAAAGTCTGCTGTAAAAACTGCACCAACAATCTCGTAGTTGTCATTGATAAAAGACGCCACCCGGTGCAACACCCCTATAAGCGAATCGCCCCCGCCTCCTATTATTCCCAGTCTGATTTTCTTAGGCATATAACTGTACTTAAAATTAGTGTTTAAAGACTACTTTCTCATTCTTAAATAACAAGGCAAACAAGACAAATACCACAAGGGCGAAAACCGCTGGAATTATCCAAATACCTGCCCAGTCATGGCTATTCTCCCCAGATGCATAGAAGTCGGTTATTTCACCAGCAATCCAAAACCCTATGAGCATACCCAGGCCATAAGTGGCCAATGTAATTAGGCCCTGGGCTGCACTTTTATACTTTGGGCCCGCCTTGCTTTCGGTATAGATTTGGCCCGACACAAAGAAAAAGTCATAACAAATCCCGTGCAGGGCAATACCTATCAATAGCATAAAGACCAATTCATCAGCATTGCCATAGGAAAACAAGACATACCTCAGGGTCCAGGCAAACATTCCGAAGAGAATGGTTTTCTTAAATCCATATTTCGCAAAGAAAAGGGGAAGCAAGAGCATAAATACAACTTCGGATGCCTGACCGATAGTCATTTTTCCAGCCGGGTTACTCACCCCGATCTCCCCCAGGAACTGTCCGGCGTGCTGGTAATAAAAAGCCAGGGGGATACATATCAGGATAGAAGCAATAAAAAACACCAGGAAGTTGCGATCTTTGAGAAGTTTTAAGGCCTCCAAGCCAAGGATATGCGAAATTGAAACCTTTTCGGAACGATCTACCTTAGGAGGTGTTTTGGGGAGGGTAAAACTAAAAATTCCAAGAATTGCAGAGGCCAGGGCTGTCATGAGGAAGGTATTCCTCAGCATCCCCTGGGCCACATTTTCTTCAGCATCCCACTGGAAAACATAACTGATGACAAGACCGGCCACAATCCAGCCCAGGGTACCAAAAACGCGGACCAGGGAAAACTGCTCTGCCGGATTATCCATTTGGTTAAAAGACACGGAATTAACCAGCGCCAGAGTGGGCATATATAAGATCATATAGCCCAGGATATAGGGATAAAAAACGACAAATTCCTGAGCATTGGCCATCTGGTACATCAAAAACGCCCCTACCAGGTGTAAGATCCCCAAAATCCGTTCGGCATTAAAATAGCGATCTGCAACCAGGCCGATAATAAATGGGGCAAGAATTGCGCCCCAGGACTGTGTGGAATAGGCCAGTGCAATCTCCGCCCCGGAAGATTTTAAGGTATTGGGCAGATAGATCCCCATGGTAACAAACCAGCCGCCCCAGATAAAAAATTCGAGGAACATCATCAGAGACAACTGCAATTTTATGGTTGTTTTCATGGTTTGCCTGGATCAGCGCTTATAAAAAATATAGTCCAATCCCGGAGGCTCTAGTTTATGCTTCCTGAATACTGCAGCAATCTGGGCTCTGTGGTGTGTGGAATGGTTGATTATATGAAAAAGTATATCCTGAAGGGCATTGGTATACCGGCGCCCTTCAGAATTTTCATAGTCTATTCTTTTTTCAAAGTCATCGGCATTCCGGATAATGCCAAAAGAAGTCCTCTGGTTCTCATAGTGCAGCGCCTCCCAGTTTTCAACCTTATGGAGCTGCCAGACTTCCAGTTTGGTAGGGGCATTTCCGATACGGGCATTCCAGAGGTGGTGTGCATTCAGGATATGACTGAACAGGCGTATGCACTCTTCAGGAACCGACTTCATTTGAAGGCAGGCTTCTATATACTTCCGGTTACAATAGAAGTTATAATCAAAAAGTTGATGGAAGAATGCCTTCATCACCTTCCCAACTCTTTATTGCAGGGTTTCAGCGCTACGCAGGATCAAATCCCTGGTGGCAATGATACCGGCCTCTTCTCCCAATTCACTGCCCTCATACTCCACTCCTATGTAACCTGAGTATCCTGCATCCTTTACGATCTGAAGCATTCTTGAATAATCGATTTCAGTTTCATTACCGTCCTGATCAAAATTATGCGATTTGGCACTCACTGCTTTTGCAAATGGCATCAATTCTTCCACTCCTTTATACAAATCGTACATCTCAGCACATCCGCTTCGGTAATCGGAAGGATCGTTCCTCCGTATACAGAAATTCCCAAAATCCGGTAAGGTGCCACAATTTTCCATATTCACCGTCTCCATTACCTTTGCAAGCAAGGCAGCATTCGACGAGAGCCCACCGTGGTTCTCTACGATTACATTGATGTTCTTGTCCCTGGCATAGGTGGCGAGCTGAGTAAGTCCGTCAACTGAATTCGCAACCCACTCATCGGGATCCTGGCTTCCGGATAAATTCACCCTGATGGAGTGGCACCCCATATCAGCGGCGGCATCCACCCACTTGAAGTGATTTTCCACCGCTTCTTTTCGCTCGGCGGCATCTGTGGTGGCCAGGTCGCCCTGACCGTCTATCATAATGATCAGGTTAGTAAGCCCGTATTTTTCTGCCTCAGCATTGGATTTAGCGACAAAATTATCCATGGCTTCCTTTGAGTAACCTGCAGCTTCCAGTTCCTTATTGTAAAGCTGGCTCACATACTCAAGTCCCGTAAATCCCCATTCGTGGGCCTTTTCGGCAAATGAGTAAGGATCCGTACCGTCCCAGATCATTCTGTGAATAGACCACTGGGCCAGGGACAATTGAAAATCCGGAGTTTCGGAACTAGTGACTTCCTCCTCCGTTGCAGCTGCTTCCTCAGATTTCTTTACATCCTTACAGGAAAAAGCCGTGAATACGACGGCAAATAAACAGACAAGACTCTTGTTGATTACAGTTTTGTTTATCATGATAACAGGTTATTAATTACATGGTATAAGGCCCCCAAATAAGGAGCGCTTTGGAAATCTCCCGAACCAAAAGGGGTACTGCTAAATGTAGAAAAATAATTTTATATTTAGAATCTATTTATCCGAAAACGGAAGCACTTTCATGAGTAAATTTTATTACAATGAGGAACAGGCGTCTTACGACGCCATTGTTGTTGGTACGGGTATCAGTGGAGGCTGGGCGGCAAAAGAATTATGTGAAAACGGATTGAAGACGCTCATATTGGAAAGAGGTCCCATGGTAGAGCATATAAAAGACTATACTACCGCCAATATGGACCCCTGGGATTTTGACCATGCCGGCACCCCTACCCGGGAAGAACAAGCCACACAATTAAAGCAGGCCAGGACGGGTTACACCACAAGAAAAGACCACAGACACTGGTTCGTCAATGACCTGGAACACCCCTATAATGAGATCAAGCGGTTCGACTGGATGCGTGGGTACCACGTAGGCGGACGCTCCATTACCTGGGGGCGTCATAGCTACCGCTGGAGCGAACTGGACTTTGAGGCCAACAAAATCGAAGGTGTTGCTGTGGATTGGCCGGTGCGCTACAAAGATATCGCCCCATGGTATGACAAGGTGGAGTCCTACATAGGGGTTGCGGGAGAAATGCTTGGTTTGCCACAGCTCCCTGACGGGAAGTTTGAACCGATGATAAAACTGAACTGCCTGGAACAGCACATCCGTGAAAAACTTCTGGAAGAATACGATGATCGGTTTATGACCTCTGGTCGTGTGGCACATATCAACAGCGATAAAAGGTACGAAGGCCGTAACCGCTGCCAGTTCCGTAACCGCTGCATGCGAGGTTGTCCTTTTGGCGCTTATTTCAGCAGCCTTTCTTCCACCCTGCCAGCTGCTGAACGCACCGGGAACCTGACCCTGCGTCCGGATTCCATTGTTCACGAGGTAATCTATGATCCCGATACAAAAAAAGCTACAGGTGTTAAGGTAATCGACCGGGAGACCAAGGAGGAATTTGAATTCAAAGCCAAGGTAATCTTCCTATGTGCCTCTGCCATAGCCTCAACTGCCATCCTGATGCAGTCAAAATCCGATCGTTTTCCGAACGGTATGGGGAACGATTCTGACCAGTTGGGAAGGAATATCATGGACCACCACCTCGATGCAGGTGCAACAGGTAAGTATGACGGTTTCGAGGATAAATATTACAAGGGGCGACGCCCTGGTGGAATCTATTTGCCACGTTTCCGCAACCTGGGCGGGAAGTCAGATACCAAAGACTTCATCCGTGGGTATGGTTATCAGGGTGCTGCCAGCAGGGACAACTGGCAGGATACTATTGCTGAATTATCGCACGGTAAGGCCTTAAAGGAAGCCATCCTGCAACCAGGAGGCTGGCAATTTGGAATGTCTGGTTTTGGGGAAGTGCTGCCCAACGAAGACAACCGCATGACCCTGGATTACGACAAACTGGATAAGTGGGGCTTGCCCACCGTTACCTTCGATGCTGAATTTGGCGAAAACGAATGGAAAATGAGGGAGGATATGAAGGAACAGGCCGTGGACATGCTCACCAAGGCAGGTTTGCGGGATGTAGAGGCGTATGATCGGCCCGGTGCCCTTGGACTCGGGATACACGAAATGGGCACTGCCCGTATGGGAAGGGACCCTAAAACTTCGGTCTTAAATGGCTACAACCAAATCCATGCAGTAAAAAATGTGTATGTAACAGACGGGGCTTTTATGACCTCAGCTTCCTGTGTTAATCCGTCGCTTACCTATATGGCCTTTACAGCAAGGGCTGCAAACCATGCGGCAGAACAACTTAAAAAAGGAGTACTCTAATGGAAAGAAGAAAAGCACTAAAAAATATGGGGTGGGCTATGGGATTCACTGTAGCCACGCCCACCGTCATCAGTTTACTCAACAGTTGTAAAGAGGAGGTAGCTGCGACCTGGACCCCCCGCTTTTTAACCCGGGAAGAAGGAAAGGTGCTTACCCAAGTGGTGGATGTCCTCCTTCCTAAAACTGATACGCCATCAGCCTCGGAAGTAAATGTCCATATTTTTATTGACCGCTATATAGATGAGGTCATGCCCGAACAGCAACAGGAGTTTATTCGTATGCTGATGGGGAAATTTACAGAGAGTGCCCTTCAGGCCTCCGGAAAGGAATTGGTCGCCGAGCTTAGCGCGGAAGATCTTGAGCCCATCCTCACCACAGCACTACAGGTGCCTGATCCTGAAAAGGCCAGGGCAAATTCGGAAGCCATGAGGGCCTACATGGAAGCGAGGTTCAAAGGGGAAGAAGCAGCGCTCGATCCTGCCGTTGCCAACTCCAATTTGGCCCCTATGCTCAGGGACTTTGCCATATGGGCTTACAGGAACTCGGAATATGTAGGAGAGGAAGTTTTACCTTATGCCCCTGTTCCTGGAGAAAACATACCTTGTGCAGATATCAATGAACTAACCGGGGGACGGGTTTGGTCCCCTCAATTCTAGACCTTTGAAAAGGAGAACGTTTATACAGCAATCCGGCCTGGCCGGGGGATTGGCATCGCTGATCCCCTTTACAGGATACAGCGCGTGGTTTCCCCCTGCCTCATCCAGGGAGACGTTCAACCTGAACTATGCCCCACACCTGGGGATGTTTGAAGAGCATGCCGGAAAAGACCCTATCGCACAGCTTAACTTTATGGCTGATGAGGGTTTCAGGGCTTTTGAAGATAATGGTATGGCGGGAAGGCCTGTTGCGCTACAGGAAAAAATGGCTGCGACCATGAACGCCCGGAACCTCAGGATGGGGGTTTTCGTAGCACACAAGATCTATTGGACGGAACCCAACCTGGCATCCGGGAATGCTGATAAACGGGAAGAATTTCTCGCAGATATTCAGAATGCCATCACAGTGGCCAAAAGGGTTAAGGCCAGGTGGATGACCGTAGTGCCCGGGCACCAGGACCTCAGGCTGTCCATGGGATATCAGACTGCTAATGTAGTAGAAACACTGAAGCGAGCCGCTGCCATATTAGAACCCCATGGCCTGGTTATGGTTTTGGAGCCCTTAAATTTCAGGAACCATCCTGGACTCTTCCTTACGGAGTCGCCACAGGCGTATGAGATCTGTAAGGCTGTGGACTCACCTTCCTGTAAGATCCTTTTCGATATCTATCATCAACAAATTCAAGAAGGTAATTTAATCCCGAACATAGAAACATGTTGGGACGAGATCGCTTATTTTCAGATTGGGGACAATCCTGGAAGAAACGAGCCCACTACCGGAGAAATCAACTACAAAAACATCTTTAAGTTGATTCATGACAAGGGCTATGAAGGGATATTAGGTATGGAACACGGGAACTCCCTTCCAGGCAAAGCTGGCGAAGAACGGGTGATTGCCGCTTATCGCGAAGTAGATGCCTTTCTCTAGGTGATAATCATCACCCTTTCTTTGTTGTTTATTGGGTTGAAAACAGCATCAGAGCTCGTTGGATGGCTGTTTTAGTGAATTTTAACAGTTTACACAGGGTTTTTAATCATTTTCATAATCCAAATCCGCATTTGTTCCGTACTTAATATAGATGTTCCCTATTTATTGCTGATTATGGATTATTACATTGTCATTTTATGTGTATATGCGGTCATGTTCATTTTATCCTCTGTAGTTATTCGACCGCTCTTTAAAGACTGAAGATCCTATTCTTCATCAATACTTCAAGATATTGGCGCTTCTCAATGAGGAGTATCCCCCCATTGTGCTTATCATATTTTATAAAAACAAAACACCCTGGTCTGAGTCCTTTTAGTGAGGTGAGGACTCCTCCCGGGTGTTTTTCGCTCAATAAACACTAATTATTAAGGCGATCTAGACGGTTCCTTCCATTCCTGGAATTCCTATCATCATGAACCACACATCAGGCAGTCGTCATCAGCCTGCCCTTCCTTTGCCCTGGCTATTAATTCTTTCATCTCTTCAGCCGACATGGGTTCCACGTCCGTTTCTGCAGTTTTGTTTACTGGTGATGTCTTCACTTTGAGTTCCGAAGCTGCCTTTGGGGCAGCAGCAGCTACTTCCGCTTCAGCTGCTACGCTCACCGGCACTTCTTTTTTCTTAGTGTTGTCCAGTGTAAACTTGATGGCGTCCACTGCGGCCTTTGTCCTGAGGTAGTACATCCCCGTCTTCAGGCCGCTCTTCCAGGCATAGAAATGCATGGATGTGAGCTTGGCAAAATTGGCATTTTCCATGAACAGGTTGAGCGACTGGCTCTGGTCAATGAAATACCCCCTTTGCCTGGACATATCAATGATATCCTTCATACTGAGCTCCCATACAGTTCTGTACAACTCCCTGATCTCTTCCGGAATGGCATCGATATGTTGTATGGAGCCATTGGCCCGCATCAATTCCTGCTTCATTGCTTCATTCCAGAGGCCAAGTTTTACCAGATCTTCCAACAGGTGTTTGTTCACAACTATGAACTCCCCGGACAACACCCTTCGCGTATAGATGTTCGAGGTATAGGGTTCAAAACACTCATTATTTCCAAGGATCTGAGAAGTGGAGGCCGTAGGCATTGGAGCCACTAACAGGGAGTTCCTCACGCCGTGTTTTTTAACGTTGTTACGGAGTTTCCCCCAATCCCATCGTCCGGATAGTTCTTCGTCTTTTATTCCCCACAGGTTATGCTGGAACTGTCCTTTGGAGATAGGAGATCCTTCATATGAGGAATACTTGCCCTCTTCCTTAGCCAATTCCATGGAGGCGGTTACGGCTGCGAAGTAAAGGGTTTCAAAAATCTCCTGGTTGAGTTTCTTCGCCTCATCCGAAGTGAAGGGAAGCCGGAGCATGATAAAGGTGTCGGCAAGCCCCTGCACACCAAGACCAATTGGCCGGTGTCGCATATTCGAATTCTTGGCTTCCGGAACCGGATAATAATTCCTGTCGATCACCCGGTTGAGGTTTTTGGTGACCCGCTTGGTTACCTTATACAATTCCCGGTGGTCAAATTCACCATTCTTGACAAACATAGGAAGGGCGATGGAGGCCAGGTTGCAGACCGCGATCTCATCTTTTGAAGTGTATTCCAGGATTTCCGTACAAAGGTTGGAAGAGCGGATCGTCCCCAGGTTCTGTTGGTTGCTCTTGCGATTAGCTGCATCCTTGTACAACATGTACGGGGTTCCGGTCTCAATCTGGGATTCGAGAATCTTCTCCCAAAGTTCCCTTGCCTTGATGGTTTTTCGGCCTTTGCCTTCTGCTTCATAGGTTGTGTAGAGCTTTTCAAACTCTTCGCTATGGCTTGAGAACAGGCCGGGACATTCATTTGGACACATCAGGGTCCAGTCACCATCTGCTTCCACCCGCTTCATAAAGAGGTCAGGGATCCACATCGCATAGAACAGGTCGCGCGCACGCATTTCCTCCTTACCATGGTTTTTCTTAAGCTCCAGAAAATCAAAAATATCCGCATGCCAGGGTTCTACATAGATTGCAAAACTTCCTTTGCGTTTACCACCCCCCTGATCCACATATCTGGCGGTGTCATTGTATACCCTAAGCATGGGAACAATGCCGTTTGAGGTGCCGTTGGTCCCTGCGATGTAGGAACCGGTTGCACGAACGTTGTGTATAGACAAACCTATTCCCCCTGCAGACTGTGATATCTTTGCTGTCTGCTTCAGGGTGTCATAAATGCCATCAATACTATCTTCGCGCATAGCCAGCAGAAAACAGGACGACATCTGTGGTTTAGGGGTTCCCGAATTGAATAAGGTAGGGGTCGCGTGTGTAAAATACTTCTTGGACATCAGCTCGTAGGTCTCGATGGCTGCGTCCAAATCGTCAAGGTGGATACCTACCGCAACCCGCATGAGCATGTGCTGTGGACGTTCTGCGATCTGTCCGTTTAACTTCAGCAGATAGGAGCGTTCCAGGGTTTTAAAACCGAAATAATCGTAGCCAAAATCCCGGTTGTAAATTATGGTGGAATCCAATTTCTCGGCATTTTCCATCACCACTTTGTAGACCTCATCAGAAAGCAAGGGTGCCTTTTTCCCGGTGCGTGGATTTACGTATTCGTAAAGGTCACGCATGGTTTCCGAAAATGACTTTTTTGTATTCTTATGCAGGTTGGAAACGGAAATGCGGGCAGCCAGTTTGGCGTAATCCGGATGCGTGGTGGTCAGGGTGGCTGCGATCTCAGCGGCCAGATTATCGAGTTCAGAAGTGGTAACTCCGTCATACAATCCCTCAATAACCCGCATGGCGACTTTTACAGGGTCGACCAGACCGTTAAGGCCATAACACAATTTTCTAACCCTGGCCGTGATCTTGTCGAACATGACCGGTTCTTTCCTTCCGTCTCTCTTTACTACAAACATTTTTTGCTACAATTATTTAGTGTTCTTTCGGTTGAATAAATGTTAAAAAGTTTAACATCTGATGTTAAGGCACAGGACACCCTATGTAGTCATAGGGCTTCCTTAACCTTGGGGATCCTAGAAATCTGCGTCGAAGCTGATTTTCTGGGAATCGGTGTTCTTTTCCTTGTTCAAAACACCTGCCTTTTGATATTCAGACACGCGTTTTTCAAAGAAATTGGTTTTCCCTTGCAGGGAGATCATATCCATAAAGTCAAATGGATTTGTGGCGTTGTACACCTTATCGCACTCCAATTCCACCAGCAGGCGGTCGGTTACGAACTCCAGGTATTGGGTCATGAGTTTGGCATTCATCCCGATGAGGCTTACAGGAAGCGACTCGGTTATGAATTCGCGCTCTATATTAAGGGCATCTACAATGATCTCCGTGATGCGCTCTTTAGGTACTTTGTTTACAAGGTGATTATTGTGCAGGTGAACAGCATAGTCACAGTGCATTCCCTCATCCCTTGATATCAGCTCATTGGAGAAGGTAAGGCCGGGCATTAGTCCTCTTTTCTTCAACCAGAAAATGGAACAGAAAGCCCCGGAGAAAAAGATACCCTCTACAGCTGCAAAAGCGATAAGCCGCTCGGCGAAACTCGGAGACTCTATCCACTTAAGTGCCCAGTCTGCCTTTTTCTTTATCGCCTCGAAATTCTCGATCGCTTTAAAAAGAATATTCTTTTCTTTTTCGTCTTTCACGTAGGTGTCGATCAATAGGGAATAGGTCTCGCTATGGATGTTTTCCATCATTATCTGGAAACCGTAAAAGAACTTGGCTTCTGAATACTGTACCTCGTTTACGAAGTTTTCCGCCAGGTTTTCATTTACAATACCATCTGAAGCTGCGAAGAAAGCCAGGATGTGTTTTATGAAATAACGTTCGTCGTCATTCAATTTGTTGTTCCAATCGGTAAGGTCCTGTTGAAGGTCTATTTCTTCGGCTGTCCAGAAACAAGCCTCACATTTTTTATACCAGTCCCAGAGGTCGTGATGTTCGATGGGAAATATTACAAATCGATCCTTATTTTCCTGCAAAATGGGTTCTACAGCTGCTGACATATGCTTTACTTTTTTTAGGTATTAATGATGGGTGAAACTACAAGCGAGTTGGGCTAACAAATATTTAAAAATGTTATCAAATTGTAAAGTCGGTTTGGGCAAATAGCTTCCAAAGTTTTTAACACAGAATGTTGAAATCTAGGCTGGGCACAGGCAGCTATTGCCTTTGAAGGAAGTAATAACTTTTGGAAGGATTTAGGTTCCTCCCAGGGTAATATTTTTAGACCAAAAAGTATCTTTTTATATACTCTCTGGTTTTGCCGGTTGCTAAAACGCAGGAAACGTGAACAGAACTAAAAACACCCTGCAACCTTACTTTAAGGAACTTTCTATTTCTGGATTTTTATGCTGTGGCAGACGCGATCAAAAGGATCATTGATTCCCGGGATGTAGATCTTCCAGGAATATGCCTTTCAAAAAGCTATGGAGAGGAAAAAATAAAAAAGTGCGGCCTGCAGTGCCTTACTCAAATCACTCATTGGTTGCCGATCCAGGTAGTTCCCCCGAAACCTAAAATCGAGCACAACTATGACCAAAAAAGTGGTCGCCCCAAATTGTAATCCAAGCGGCATTTTCTGCAATACGGCAAGGAGTTACTTAATATAACGCCTCTACCAGAGACCGCACTTAAACCTGTTACTTATCACCGTGTTCTGTGATACAGGAATGCCAGTTTTGGGATACACACGCCCATTTTAATTGCCAAGGGCACTAAAGTTTCCCTTTAAATGTAGGGCTTTTCCCTGTACATCTTCTAAAATGACATCCAAGGTGCCAGCAATAGCATCAGCACTCTTATCCGTAATCACAAGCTGACCTTTTCGGGTAAATAATGGAGTTTCTCCCAGCATGCTGAGGTTGGCATACCCAAATACCCCGTCAAAATTGTCAATGAAACCGCTGATATATCTGCTTATGTTGTACGTACCTGTTGTAATAGCCTCCTTATTCGCATCTACGGAGATCAGGAACTGTATTGGGCTTTCAGTCGATTCCTTTCCGGTCATGAAATCCAGCCGTAATGTAGCTAAGAGATGGCCATTTTCCGATATCACTTCGTCCTGAGTAAAAGTTGCTTTTCCCTGAAGTTCGGTATTTAACGCACCTATGGATGTGAAATGGCAGGTTCCGGCTTCAATATTCGGTGAATTATCCGAGAGGCCATTTGAGATAAAGGAATGAAGCAGGAATGGCAAAATTACCCATAAGCCTAGCTTGAGTCGGTTTCGGAGTTTTTGGGGCATCATGTTTTGGGGTTTGCTGGGATCGTCTATTTCGGAACCTCGAGATTCAGGTTGGAATTTAAACTTTGTGCAGTAGTTTCTTCCCCCATAACTACGTCTGAAGGAAAGTCCTTTTTTTCCTGACGCTCTGTAATCACAGCCACCAGCAAAGCAAGGAGGAAAATAACAAAAAATATAGCGCTCTTTTTCATAATCTTGGTTAGGTTGTTATTCCTGACAGGGCTACAGCTTTTCTAATAACATCAACAAGTTTATACCTTCGCCTCCAAAACGCCCCATTGTTTTGTGTAAACGGGTGCAAAACTTGTGTGAATGGCAGCTGTTGATTTTGCCCTATGAACAAATAACAGTTTGATTAACAGCAATTATAAAATTCGTCAAGGTATTCCTAAACCGGAAAAAAATGCTTTCAGGTGCACAAAAGTTCTATGAATGGTAAATATTGACCAATTTTTGGTCGATCACACGGATTTACCTGCCTTTAATACAATTTCCAGGGGCACAACTCAACCAATAGTCTATTTTTACCTACCTTACCTTATATATATTGTGGTGCCATGTTAGAAGCCGTTATTGTCGACGATGAAGAAAAAGCCCTGCAGAGCCTGGCCTGGGAACTCACTAACTTTAGTGACGAAATAGATGTTGTTGCTAGCTTTACAGATCCCTATGAAGCCCTTTCCTATCTTGAACTCAATGTGCCTGATTGCCTGTTTCTGGATATTGAGATGCCTACAATGGACGGATTCCAGTTTATCCAGAAACTCAAGAATAAATCCTTTCCGGTTGTAATTACAACAGCATATAACCAATATGCCCTCAAGGCGTTGAAAAATGAAGCCATTGATTATTTATTGAAGCCCATTGATTCTGACGATTTAAAAGACACCATCACCAAAATCAAAAAATTCAATGCCAAAAATTACAGTGCGGAACGGCTGGAAAATCTTATCCTAAAGTTCAATGCCCGCTCTGCCAACAAGAAGATCACCTTTAATACAGACGGCAAGCTGATTTTCCTGGAAAACGACGAGATTCTGTATGCAGAATCAGATGGCAATTACAGTACAATTTACCTGAATGACGGCCAGAAACTGGTGCTTACGAAGAAGTTGAAAGAAGTCAATGAAATCCTGCCCAAGGATACCTTCTTCAGGATACACAATTCCTATATCATCAACCTCAGTAAAATAAAGGAGTTTATCAGGACAGACGGGTATGTAATTCTACAATCTAATCATAAAATACCCGTTTCCCGCCAGAAAAAATCGGATTTTCTGGACATGATATAAGCCTTTCAGATGCCATTATTGCACTCTAAATTTTCCTGCCTGTCATTGATCATACTGTTCCTGTACATCCCATTACGGGCACAGGATATTCCGGATGACTTTAGGGCTAATGTCGACAGCCTGCTTACTACCCGGCCTGTCACATACAGAGGTATTGATGGGCTCTTAAGGCCTAACCGCAGGGATACGGTCCTGATGGGTTATTTTATTGAACAGGCGATCGCCGCAAATTATCCAGACGGACTTACCTACGCCTATAACCAGTTAGGCACAAAATTCCGGAATATTTCTCAGTATGACAGGGCTATAGAATTGCACCAGAAGGCATTGGAATATGCAGTTGAGGCCAACAACATCGAATTCAGGATATTCAGCCTGAATATGCTGGGTGTGGTGTACAGGCGAAAAGAGGCCATTAAAACGGCATTGGATTATTGCCAGGAAGCCCTGGAACTGGCAGAAACCATCGAATCTCCTTCGCTGGGAATAAAAAGGAGCATCAACGTTTCCCTCAATAGCATAGGGAACATGTACCAGACCCTGAAACAATATGACCGGGCCATATCCCAATTCGAACGCTCCCTGCAGCTCGAAACGGAAATCGGGAACAAAAGGGGGATGGCGGTAAACCATCAAAACATAGGCGACTGCCTGCAAGCACAGGGTAAGCTGGAAGCTGCGCTCGAAAATTACAGGATTGCGCTGGGATACGACGAGGAAATTGGTTCTGAAAGCGGGAAAACCATTTGCAACAATGGGATCGCAGAGATCTACATACAGCAGGGAAAACATAAAGAGGCCTTAGAACTCCTCCGGCCCACCCTTGCTACCGCAGAAAAAATCGGTGACCAGTTTATTACCACCTCCCTTTACCTCAACCTGGGGTGGGCCCTCACCCGGAATGGCAGCTACCAGGAGGCCGCACGGAGCCTGAGGAACGGATTGCAACTATCCGAAGGTTATAATTTGCTGGGATTAACCGCCCGGGGATATGCCTTACTTTCTGAGCTGGAGCGCCTGAGGGGGAATCCCACGGAAGCCCTGAAGTTTTTTAAGCTGGCCAAGGATTACGAAGCACGGGTGTACAACGATGTCAACATGAACTACCTCAATGACGTCATTATCCGGTATGACACAGAGAAGAAAAACAACCAGATCCAAACCCTGGAACGCGAAAACGAAATCGTTAAGTTAAGGTTGAGGCGTAACCAAACCACCCTTGTTGTCAGCGGTTTGCTATTGGCACTTTTTACTTTGATCCTCTACATCCTGTACAGGCAATATCAGCTCAACAACGAGAAGAAAATGCTAAGCCTGGAGCAAAACCTGCTCAGGAGCCAGATGAATCCCCATTTTTTGTTCAATTCCCTGAATTCGATAAAACTGTATATCATCAATAATGAACAAAAACATGCGGTTCATTACCTCAACAAGTTTTCAAAACTGGTACGCAAGATCCTGGACGCCTCATCGGTACGGGAAATCCCCTTGGCTGAAGAGCTGGAAACGGCGGACCTGTACATGAATATTGAAAACATCCGGTTTTCCAATGAAATCGATTTCAAGATTGAAATGGAACCGGAAATTGATCCCCATCTGGTTAAGGTGCCCTCGCTTATCCTGCAACCCTTTTTGGAAAACGCACTTTGGCACGGGCTTTCTCCCAAGAAAGGGGAAAAGTCTATACTTATTAAAGTACGCAGGAAGAAAAAAGGGTTTATCGAAATCTCGATTACCGATAACGGCGTAGGCCGGGAAGTTGCCGAGAAATTGAAAAAAAGCAGGGTGCTCAAACGCAAATCCGTGGGCATTGACATCACCAAGGAACGCCTGGCGAATTTCTCAAGGGATTACCAGCATACTTTCAAACTGGAAATTGTGGATCTTTTTGATGATCATAAAAAACCTGCCGGGACAAAGGTGATCATGCACCTGCCTACGATTTGAGGTGTTCATTGGCCACTTGTTCCAGCTCCTGGTACCAGTCTTCTCCAAATTTCCTGACCAGGGCTTCTTTAACGAATTTGTACACTGGAACTTCAAGGCTCTTGCCGAGGGAGCAGGCCGGGCTGCAGATGTGCCACTTATGGTAGTTGACAGCCGTAAGTTTACTGTATTCCTTAATCCGAACCGGATACAAATGGCAGGAGATGGGTTTTTTCCATTGTGTAGCCCCTTCTTCATAGGCGGCTTCAAGCCCACATTTAGCGATGCCTTTTTCGTCAAAGACCACATAGGCACACTCCTTATTGTTGACCAAAGGCGTCTCCCACTCCCCGTCTGCACCTTTAACAAAGGTCCCCTGGGAGGAAATGGCTGTAATTCCTTCCGGCCTTAAAAATGGTTTTACCTTCGGATATATCTCCTCAAGGATGGCGGTCTCCTCTGTTTCAAGCGGGGCACCGGCCTCCCCTTCCACACAGCAAATCCCCTGACAGGCGGTTAGGTTACATACAAAATCCTGCTCCAGCAACTCTTCAGAAACCAGGGTAGTACCGAGTTGAAACATGGCGTTTTAATTTGAGGGCAAAGATAGGGATAGGACGGCAACCAACCTTGATAATTTTCTGTTTGAAAAGATCCAATTTCTCCATGAACACGTACATTTGCACGAATATTTTTAAGGACAAATGGAATTGAATTTTAGTGTACGGGAAATTGCCACCGCCAGCATGATCCTATTTGCTGTGATTGATATTGTGGGCAGTGTTCCTATCATCATCAGCCTAAGGGAAAAGGTAGGGCATATACAGTCTGAGAAAGCCTCAATAGTTGCTGCCAGTATCATGGTAGCCTTCCTCTTTGTGGGAGAGGAAATACTGAATCTGATTCGGGTAGATGTGAATTCTTTTGCCGTGGCAGGGGCCTTCGTCATCTTCTTCCTGGCGATCGAAATGATCCTGGGGGTTAACCTTCACAAAGATGACAAGCCCGAAACAGCTTCTATTGTGCCTATAGCCTTCCCACTGATTGCCGGTGCAGGTACCATGACTTCAATACTCGCCCTGCGGGCAGAGTTTCATGTTGAGAATATCATCGTTGCGATCATCATTAATACTATCTTTGTATATCTGGTGTTGAAATCCTCTGGCAGAATTGGCAGGATCCTTGGAAATAATGGCCTTAGTGTTATCCGCAAGGTATTTGGTGTGATCCTACTGGCGATCGCAGTTAAGCTTTTTGCTACCAATGTAAATGCCCTCTTTTAAGTTCATCACCGACCTGTAAAAATGTACTATGAACAAAACAGTTGTTATCATCCTGCTGATCCTCGCTATTGGGCTTATTGCCTATAACGCCACGCTTGTGGATTATCAACAACCCCTTGAAGGAAAGAGTATCATAGCCATAATTGGGATCGTTGCCGCCCTGTGTGCTATTGTTTTGCTCTTGATTTATACTACTTCAAAAAAGATTGAGGATAAGCTGGACAAGTAGTAACCGTCTTCTGATTAATCTGGTAAAAATTCTGTGTCCGACCCCTGCTGTATGGTAGGCTGATCTACTGTAAGTACTTCTTTTAACATGGGATCTGCGCTGCCTTTGATTTTGGCGTGCAGGTTTGAGGAGAACAACTGTTCGGCAAGGTTGGCCTTGAGGTATAATTTGATCATGTCCTCGTATTGGTAAAAATCAAGGCGCACTTTCAGGGAATCCACATAATCAATAAAACGTTGAAAGAGGATGTCGTCTACTTTAAAGCCGTTGTAGAAGGCATCGCTTGTATAACTGTCATATCGGGTACGGTCTTCTTCCAGATGCTCAAAAATGAACCTGCCAAAGAAACCGCGGTTTTCGAGAGCTTCAATAGCTTCTTCCTGGTTGGATCCGATAGGCACAAACACATCCGGAACGATTCCCCCTCCACCATAGACTATCTTTCCTTTGGGGGTTTTGAATTTTAGCGAGTCTGCCACTTTGATACTATCCACCGAGACCAGTTCTCCTGAATGATAACGCTCAGAAAATTCATGGTAATAATCCCGTGTACCGTTCTGGTAATCGCGCTGAATGGAGCGACCTGTAGGCGTGTAATATCGCGAAACGGTAAGGCGCACCGCAGAACCATCGCCCAATTCCATTTCCCTTTGCACCAAACCCTTTCCAAAAGAGCGTCTGCCCACAATGGTCCCTATATCGTTATCCTGTAGGGCGCCGGCTATGATCTCACTCGCGGAAGCCGAGCGCTCGTTGATCAGGACATACACAGGTTTGTCCTCAAAACTGCCCTTGGCCGTGGCATAGGTGCTGTCTACCTGTCCTTTTTTGTTTTTCGTAAACAGTATGAGTTTTCCATCCGGGAGAAATTCGTCTGCCAACTGTTCGGCTATTCCCAGGTATCCTCCTGGATTGTCCCTTAGGTCGAGAACGAGTTTAATTGCCCCCTGTTGCTGAAGTTCCCTGATGGCATCCCTGAATTCGCGATATGTGGTTTCCGCAAAACGGTTGATTTTAATATATCCCATGTTCTGAGTAAGCATGTAATAGGCATCAACACTTTTAATAGGTATGCGGTCCCTTTTGATGTTGACGTTGAAGTATTCGTCCGTCCATTTTCTGTATACACCGAGCATTACCTGTGTGCCTTTGAAACCTTTGAGCCTGTCCACGATCTGGTTGCTGGGAAGGTTTTTGCCAAAAAGCGTATCCCGATCGGCTACCAGGATGCGGCCATCACCAACCTGTTCTACTGGAACAATATCATGCACGATGTCTGGTACCAGTACGGATTTGATGAGGCCAGCGGCAATTTCCAGGAAAACAACTATGGCAATGGCGGCCAGGGAGGCGACTACGTACGCGCTGAGGCACAGGACGGCGGCGGTACCAACAATGCCAACT
>NZ_CEYNTP010000003.1:25561-33598 GCF_982873095.1 Lentiprolixibacter sp.
GGTCTCCAGGCATGATGCCTTTTTTGGAGCTGGGGCCACCAGGCACCGTACGGATCACGGTAATGGTATCCTTGTACATATAAAAATTTACCCCTATCCCCACGAAATCCCCTTTCATATTCTCTGAAACCCGTTTCATTTCACTTTTTGGGATATAGACAGAGTGCGGATCCAGTTTATCCAGGATGTTATTTACGGTAACGTCCACGATGCTATCCGTGTTGATATCGTCTACGTATTCGTAGTCGATATAGTCAATAAGCCTGTTGAGCTTATCTTTTTTAGAATTGGTGGTAAACAATTTTTCGGGCGTATCATTGAAATGCAGTTTCCCCCCGACAAAAATGCCTATCGCCAATGCCAGCGCCAGCAGTGTAGGCAATATGTAGTAGCTCTTCTTCATCTATTCAACTTCTGCTGAAAAATTACTTTTAATAACCGGCATGTGCACCAATTCCACCCCGGCTCGCTCAAGGAATTGAATCCCTGAATCGTCTTTATAGGAAATCTGATACACTACCCTTTTGATGCCTGCCTGATGGATGAGCTTACTACACTCCCTGCAGGGTGACAGGGTAATGTACAAAGTAGCTCCTTCACAAGATTGGGTGGATGCTGCGACTTTGGAGAGCGCATTGGCCTCTGCATGTAATACATACCATTTCGTGTACCCTTCTTCGTCCTCACAAACATTCTCAAAACCCGTGGGAGTGCCGTTATATCCGTCCGAAATGATCATGCGATCTTTTACGACGATGGCACCTACCTGTTTGCGCTTGCAATAGGAGAGTTTACCCCATTCATGGGCCATTCTTAGATAAGCCTTGTCGTATTTTTCCTGTTTGGTCTCTTTCAAGGGTGGCAATGTAATGCGACCGTGTCCTCACACTGGTCAATTGATGACTAAGATACCTGCTTTGAAAGAGCCTGACAACCCCAAAACGGTTAATTTTAAGTGAAAATCGTTAAGCGGGAAAGGTTTCCCTCAGCATAGGCAGGGTGATCAGCAGCACAATCAGGGAACACACGGCGATATAGACCGGGCGTTTTACCCTGAGTGCGACAAGGAGTACCCAACCCACCAGGAGTATAAACACGATTATGCCCACCTGAGAAATCTCGATACCCAAGGCAAAGCCCAGCAGGGGAATGGCCTTGTCTTCGATCTCGGCCATCATCATATTGAAGTAATTGGAAAAGCCAAATCCGTGTATCAATCCAAAAAACGTTGTGGCGACACCATGCCACAGGATTCGAAACTGATCCGCATCCCTCCTGGTGTAAAAGAGGTTGAATACTGCAGTAAGAAAAATCGTTACCGGGATCAGGAATTCGATCAAACCCACATCAACACGCAGAATATCGTAAGCAGAAAGGGCAAGGGAAAAACAATGAGCGAGGGTAAATAGCGTTGCCAGGATCAGGACCTTCTTCCAGCTTTTAAAGGTAAAGGGGACGGCAAGGGCTGCCAGGAAAAGGATGTGGTCATATGCCCCAAAATCCATGACGTGGTTAAAGCCCAGTTTTGTATAGAACCAAAAATCCTGCATTGCTATTTTAATTTTGACAAGCGAATGAAAGGGGGCACTTAGAGTCCCCGTTCGCGTTGTATGGATTCATATGCTTTTTGCACCTCCTTAAATTTTTCTTCCGCCCCTTTCTTAATGGCTTCGTTTTCTGTAAGGACACGATCCGGGTGGTACTTTTTAGCCATCTTGCGATAGGCCGTCTTTACCTCTTCGTCAGTAGCGGATTTCTCAATTTCCAAAATACGATAGGCATGGTCTGTGGTTTTTACAAACATGGCCTTAATACTCTCGAAATCGTAACGTCCCACTCTTAGATACCCCGCAATTTCCCGCAGTTTGTTCACTTCAGCCTTACTTACCGCCCCGTCTGCCTGGGCGATCCCAAACAAAAAATGCAACAGTTGCAGACGAACCTCATAGCGCGTCCTCTGGTTGAGATAGGTACAAATACGCCGTGCGGAAACTTCCCTTTTTTTAATTACTTCATTAAAGGTGCGAAAGATGGCATTTGCCTTGTCCTTTCCGTAGGTGCTGAGGAAATATTGCCTCACATAGTTGAGTTCTCTTTCGCTCACCTGCCCATCTGCCTTTATCACTATAGAACAAAGGGAAAGCAGGTTGAGCTCAAAATCAGCAGGGGAAACCGTTCTGCGACCCACGTCACCAAAAAGCGACTGCGGCCCATCCCCACTGCCAAGGTTATCTAAAAAACTACCCAGCAAGAAGCCTATCAGGGCCCCGGGAAGCCTGAAAAGAAAATACCCTAAAATCCCTGCGACCCACTTGATCATCTGAGGAAAAATTTTGGCCAAAGATAGGACATTTGGGGGTTATCAAAGGGCAGGCCGGGAGCTCGCATCTCTTGTGTAAAATGATTCTAATTAATTATCTTTGCTGCTCTTAATTAAAAAAAAAGACTATGTATCCCGCGGAATTAGTAAAACCCATGAGAGAAGACCTGGCTTCGGCTGGTTTTCAGGAATTATATACTGCAGAAGCCGTTGAGTCGGCCATCAAACAGGAAGGTACTACCCTTGTAGTGGTGAATTCTGTTTGTGGTTGTGCCGCAGCCAACGCAAGGCCGGCAGCCAAAATGAGTTTGATGCACCCCAAAAAACCCGACCATCTGGTTACCGTTTTTGCTGGTGTAGATACTGAGGCAGTTAACGCTGCCCGGGAGCTAATGGTACCCTTCCCTCCTTCTTCTCCCAGCATGGCCCTGTTTAAAAATGGAGAGTTGGTTCACATGATCGAACGTCACCATATTGAAGGCAGGCCTGCCGAGATGATCGCAGAGAACCTTGCAGGGGCGTACGACGAGTACTGTTAACTCCACACACCTCCACAATACAAAAAGGCGGCTCATGGCCGCCTTTTTATTGCATATTACAATACCTTAATCGGTTTGGTCATCGATAGATGCCCCGGCAGCATTGTTTTTAACGGATTTGATACCATTTTCCATGGAAGCATTGGAAGCATACATTTGGCTGGCCCCAATTACTTGTCCGTTAGAAGCTTTTAAATTAAAATAAGCCTTACCATTTTTGGCTGTTTTACGCTCAAAACGAGCATCGTCCGCGGAGTTCTTCCTGACAGATTCAATACCATTGTCACAAGCTGACTTGGAGTTATACGCCTCGCTTGATAAAATTACCTGACCATTACCGGCCTTAAGATTGAATCGGAATTTTCCCGCTTTGTCTTTTTTGATTTCGAATTTACCCATTGCAAAATGATTAGATTTTCTATTGCGTTAAAGATAAATATAATCTTCAGATTTTCACGGCTTTTTATGAAGAAGATCAATGGAATCAATGGAATCCATGAGAATATTACCTTATCTTCAATTTGGAAAAGGCGCTACTTATACGCTTAGTCTGTCCGGATTTTTATTTTTGTGTATGCGCAAGTTACTGGCTTACCCCTTAACTGTCCTCTACTTTATCCTGTTTGGGATAGTGCTGTTAGTGTTCCATCCCATCCAGTGGGTTTGTTTCAATGCCTTTGGCTACAATGCGCACAAGAGCAGCGTAAGTGTGCTTAACCTTTTCCTGATTCGAATTACGCTGATTCTGGGCACCCGCTACACCTTTAAAAATCCTCATAAAATCCCCAAAGATCGTCCCCTGATCATTGTTGCCAACCACCAGAGCATGAATGATATCCCTCCAATTATCTGGTATATGCGGGATCACCATCCCAAATTCGTCAGTAAAATAGAATTGGGGAAGGGTATCCCCAGTGTTTCCTACAATCTCCGCCATGGGGGCTCCGTCCTTATCGACAGGAAAGACAGCAAGCAGGCCCTGGAACAGATTGCCCGGCTGGGAGATTATATAGAGAAGCACAGGCGAAGTGCTGTCATCTTTCCGGAAGGAACGCGCAGCCGGACAGGACATCCCAAAAAATTTCAGATCAACGGACTAAAAACTATAATGAAACACGCGCCTTCGGCCCTATTGGTGCCTGTAACCATTAACAATTCCTGGAAAATGCTGCGCTATGGGAAATTTCCTTACGGTATTGGTTCCCATCTGAAATTCACGGTTCATGCCCCACTGGAAAATTCAGGGGACCCTGAGGCTTTGATCAAGAGGATTGAAGAACAAATAACCTCACAAATAGTTGTTGACCCATGACCGCTCCTGAAATTCTGAAGACTACCGAAACCTTTGTCAAAGCAACACTAGAAGGGGCAGAAGGGGGGCACGACTGGTGGCATACCTACAGGGTTTACCGAAATGCAATGGAAATCGCCGCTGGTGAAGAAGCGGATAAGCTAACTGTTGGCCTGGGTGCCTTACTGCACGATATCGCCGATGCCAAATTCCACAATGGGGACGAAACGGTAGGTCCGAAGAAAGCCGAGTCTTTCCTTAAAAGCATCGCGGTTCCGCAAGATCAGATTGAAGAGGTGGTAGATATCGTACAGAACATTTCTTTCAAAAATAGTCTGGAAAAGACGGGTAAGACTCATAAATCCATCACCTTGAAAATTGTGCAGGACGCCGACCGTTTAGACGCCATGGGGGCTATTGGCATTGCACGCGCTTTCAATTACGGTGGGTTTCGCAACCGGGCGCTCTACGATCCTGAAATTGAACCGGAAACAAACCTCAGCAAGGAAGAGTATAAAAACTCCAAAAGCCCTACTATTAATCATTTTTACGAAAAACTACTCAAGCTCAAGGACCAAATGAATACAGAAACGGGCAGAAAACTGGCCGTTGAACGACATGAATACATGCTGAAGTTCCTCGAGCAATTTTACAGGGAGTGGCATGGGGATGAGGGATCTCCCTGAAAAAGAACAAGCCCAGATCCTGGGCTTAAACAAACCAGTGGTACTAGAATAATCCCAGCTGACCGGTTTTGTATTGTGCATGCAGTTCCGTATTCAGCGGTCCTATTTTCCTGTCTTTAAAATACCTGCGTCTCGCCAGCCCGGCCAGGTCCTGGATCTGCTTCGCTATTTTGCCTTCACCACGTGTCCTCAGGCCAAAACGGCTATCGCTTAGCTGTCCCCCATGGCAGGCAGCTATCTGTGACAGCACCTTATCAGCTTTATCCGGTAGTGCCGTATTGATCCATTCCGTGAAAAGCGTACCTATGGCCCCGTTCAAACGCACCACGGTATATCCAAAAGACCGGGCACCGTGTTCCGAACAAGCCTTTGCCATGGATAACATCTCATGGCTGTTGATTCCCGGGATTATTGGTGCCAGCATAGCATTAACAGGAATACCGGAGCTACTGAGTTTTTCTACCAAACGTAATCTTTTTTTAATGGTCGCCGTGCGGGGTTCCAATAACCTCCGGGTTTTCTCGGAAAGGGTAGTAATAGACACATGGACAGCAAGCAAGCCATGGCCGTTCAGTTCTGTGAGCAGATCAAGATCCCTAAGGATCAAGTCATTCTTGGTTATGATCCCAACCGGGTGCCGGTATTTTAAAAAAACTTCAAGGCAGGACCTGGTAATCCCAAATTTTTTTTCCGCGGGTTGGTAACAGTCTGTATTCCCGGATAGTACGATGGTTTTTGCCTTCCAGCTGCGTTTTCTGAGTTGGGTGGCCAGCAGTTCGGCAGCATTTTTCTTTACCAGTATATTCCTTTCAAAATCCAGTCCGGCACTGTACCCCCAATATTCATGGCTGTTCCTGGCGTAACAGTAGATACAGCCGTGCTCACATCCCTGGTAGGGATTCATGGAATACTCCAATCTCAGGTCCGGACTGTTCACCTTATTTACAACAGACTTTGGATATACCTGAAGATATTGTGTCTTAATACGATCTGCAGGCTCCCCTGCTCTATGACAATACTCCAGAAAATCCCCCCGTTGTTCATGAATATGCTGAAGAAAGCGGTTGTGAAGGTTGCTTTGAGCTCCCCTGCCTGTAAGCGGTGTAGATTTTTTCATCAATGGAATATATCCAAATATATGGATTATTTCCAATAATAAATATGAAATAAGATGATCTAGTTAATAGAGACGTTCACCAGTTGTTTCTTGGTACCCCGTTTGGCATAAAAGAGCAAGGCGTCCTGATCCTTGTTCATCAGGGGTTTTGATACCATCAGGGGCAGGCGGGCATCCTTACTGTCTATCATCTTCGAATAGCTCATTTTTCCTGCTGCATCCAGCCTGATGACAAAAACGTTTCGGTTCCTGCTGAATCCCTGCTTAAAAATAAGCCGTTCATTGTTCAGCAATTCCGGGTTTTCCGCCGCGGAACTAATGAAGAAATAGGTATCCCCGTCCTTGATATAGGAACTATAGGAAGCGTAGGCACCATCGCCCTGCGTAACTTCGGCTTTGTTGATATTTCTGGCCCAGATCAGTTCGCCACTGGGTCCTAATTTCGCACTTACGATATCATTGTGGTGATACCGCTCCACACGGACCCGGCCGCCGCTTGAATTGGCCTGGATGCTATTAGTGACGAAATACTCTTCTGCATTGAACTGAACGCATCCGTCACTGGCAAAACTAACATTTTTGAACACCAGGTTCTTAACCTGTTCTGCATCATCCTTCCCGAATTTGTCTATCATGAACTGAGAAGAAAAGGGATTGTATTTTTTCGTTTTGATCTCCAGGTTCTCAGGGTTCAGGGAAAAGTATCCCAGCCCGTTGTAACGATTGTCCTTGCGATCTGCATAGAAGCCCACACAAATAAGCTGGTTTTTATTGAGGATGGGTTTCAGGGCTTCTGAATACTTTCCCGGCCCGTCAAAGGTTTGTATGATCTGTCCGCCATCGGTAATCTTGATCAACTCATATTGGAACTTGCGCTCAAGGGCTTTGAACCGTTTCTTTTTAAAATAGGCTTTGCTCATGACATATACTGCACTGAGGTCAGGAGCTACAGCCAGCTGTTCAAAGGCATAATTCTTATTTTCCACGGCTTCTGAGAAGTCGTGTTCCATAAGCTTTTTTAAGGAAGTACTAAACACATGGATTTTGTGCTTGTTCAGTTTGCCCTTCTTGTAATGGGTGCTGATTATAAATGCAGACTTATTATCATCGAACAATACGGTAGTTGTAAATCCTCTTGAAAAATTACGGTTGTAATAGTTTTTATCCAGGGGATTATTCACCGCTTCAGCCGGAATACGAAGGAGCAGCTCCTCAGTAAAGCGGTAATCGGAAACCGGACTACGGTGCATTACATAATCATAGGAAAGCGTATTGAGGTTGTAATCCAGAAATAGTAGGTAGAGCTGCCCGTTCTTTACATATCCGTCAACAAACTCCTTTCCTTTCAATTTGTAATTAAACTCATCAAGAAGCTTAAGGTCTTTGTCGTAATGCTCAATCAAATATCCTTTAGGACTTAAGACCAGGCCGGTGTAATAGGCCCTTACCAAAAGGGATCCTCCCGAACCGTCATCATCGATAGTTACCAGGTTAGAGTATTTATACCGATCGTTATATCTATCGCCAATCTCAAAAGATACCGGTATTTCCTGACCTTGCAGTAGTCCTGTTATTAATGCAAAAAACAGGAATGCTAGGGTTTTCCTAATCATAATAATAGCCGTTAGAGGTTATTCAGGCCCCTGGAAATTTGGCTTTTCTCTTTTCGAGGAATGCGGTAGTCCCTTCCTTGAAGTCAGCTGTACCGAAACACTCTCCAAAAGCTTTTATTTCAGCTTCAAATCCCCGGGCATTATTCTTAAAACCTGCATTTACAGCTTTTATTGCGTAAGAGATGGCTACCGGTGAATTATTCGATATCCTGCCTGCGAGCTCCTCACAAAACTCCAGCAGTTCTTCCTGGGGCACTACATGATTAACCAGGCCATATTCCCTGGCCTCTGCAGCATTGATCATCCCTGCAGTCATAATTAACTCCATAGCCCTTCCCTTTCCAATCAGCATGGGCAACCTTTGCGTACCTCCATATCCGGGGATGACACCCAGGGAAACCTCAGGGAGGCCCATGTGGGCATTCTCACTTGCCACACGGAAATGACAGGACAGGGCCAGTTCAAGCCCAC
>NZ_CEYNTP010000004.1:0-32397 GCF_982873095.1 Lentiprolixibacter sp.
CCATTGGAAGTGTTGATCAAACTTTGTCCGATCATGGCACAGCCTCCCATTCCTGAAAATAACCCTGACAGGATGTTTGCCATTCCCTGTGCTACGGCTTCCTTGTTCCCCCTGCCACGGGTCTCGGTTATCTCATCAACAATATTAAGCGTTAGCAAGCTTTCTATTAAGCCCACCCCTGCCACGATTGCAGCGTACGGAAAAATGATCTGCAACGTCTCCAGACCAAATGGGATTTCAGGAATATGAAAGGGCGGAAATCCCCCTTGAATAGAGGCAATATCCCCAATGGTACGGGTATCAATGTCAAAAGCCAGTACAAGACCAAAGACCAGAATAATGGCCACAAGGGAAGCAGGAACAATTTTGCTCAATTTTGGAAGCCCCCAAATTACTACCATGGTCAGGAGCACAAGGCCCAAAAATCCATATAGGGCAGCCCCTGACATCCAGCTGCCATCAGCATCCCTGAACTGGTCCAGTTGCGATATAAATATGATGATCGCCAAACCATTTACAAAACCAAAAATCACGGGATGGGGGACCAGCCTCATGAATTTTCCCAATCGGAGAAAACCTGCAGCCAATTGCAACAATCCGGCCAGGACTACAGCAGCAAATACGTATTCTACCCCATGGTCCGCTGCCAGAGAAACAATGACCACCGCTACTGCCCCGGTGGCTCCCGAAATCATCCCGGGACGGCCCCCAAATATGGAAGTGACCAGGCCCATCATAAAAGCGGCATATAGCCCAGTCAGTGGAGATAACCCTGCAATCAGGGCAAAAGCGATTGCTTCGGGCACCAAGGCCAGTGCAACTGTTAACCCGGACAGGATTTCTGTTCTGTAATTTACCTCCTGAGAAAAATCAAATAAGTTGAGATATTTTTTCAAACGCCCTTATTTTAAGGGCGCAAATGTAGCCTTTATATCCTATCCGGCCTCATTTTAGAAAGAAATTGTACCTATGCCTGATCCCAAGATTTTAGTCCCAGCAATTTTTCGCCGAGCTCAGATAGTTCTGCCTTCCCGTATTTGGTCTGTTCCCAGTTCCTGGGATCCCCGGGAAATGCGTATCCCTCAGGGGCTACGCGGTTTTT
The DNA here is from genome assembly GCF_982873095.1 of Lentiprolixibacter sp. NCBI lineage: Bacteria > Pseudomonadati > Bacteroidota > Flavobacteriia > Flavobacteriales > Flavobacteriaceae > Lentiprolixibacter > Lentiprolixibacter sp. The sequence goes on from NZ_CEYNTP010000004.1 coordinate 1,103, forward strand.
CCAGGAGTGGATCCTCCACTTGCGCATTTCTTCATTATCCTCTTCTGCAGGCATCATCGAAATGTACTGTGCCATACGGACCTTGTCTTTCGAATTGTTGGGACGGATACCGTGCGGTTGTGTACTGTTGAATATCAACAGGTCGCCCGCCTCAAGTTTAACTTTAACGATTTTATCTTCCAGGCCGGTGATATCAGGTTGAAAATGATCCCGGTCTTCGGGCTGGGTCTTTTTCCATTCCTCATAGTTGCGATACAGCCATGGGATACACTGAAAGCCTCCCATTTGTTCATCGGTTTGATCAGCCAGGGCCAACACGCCCTGAACGTTCTGAGGCTTGGTTTCAGGATCATAGTCCCAATGGATAAAGCCCTTTTTTTCGTGACCGGGTCTGTTCGGGAAGTTCAGGTTAGCTCGGTCTATGGTCACCCAGAGTTTTTCTGTTCCCCAAATATCTACGAAGGCATCATACACCCGTTGTGTTTGCCTGTTATTCCACAGATGTTGGTGATTATAGACCTCCACCATACCTGTTCCTGTTAGTTCTTTCATTTTCATTTCCGCCCTTGGGGGGGCATACCAGGTATTGGGATCGTTGGGGTCCTTTTCATCAAATTCCCATAAGAAGTCTGCCGTAGCTTTTGCTTGTGCTTTGGGGACTGCATTCTTAATAACTATATATCCATTGTGTACCCAGAATTTCCAATCCTCTTCAGAAAGGACACGTAATGGCATTCCATTGGAACGGTCGTTCAATTTTTGTTTGCTGCTGGTCGCCGTTGAAGGGTTCCCCGGAATTTCCTCATGCCCCTTATTGGCCATTTCCAGTTTTACATCGTGCTTCATGGTAGTTGTTTTAATATCCTGCCCCAAAACTAGCAGCACAAGGAATGCGCATCCACCGTAATATTGATCTAAATTTGAACTATATTAACATTATTATATAAATAGAGTTAATTCCTGGCAAATTTTGTGTAATTTAATGCTCCTAGTGCATCCCCAACCTTAATGAAGATTCAGTTAGAAACCATATCGCGAGATACAAAAAGTCCGTTTCGGCTTTTACATGATCCCAAACTGAACCATCTGTTTTACTGGCATTTTCATCCGGAATTAGAATTGGTATACATTGAAGGCGCAAATGCGAAGAGGCACGTTGGCGACCACGTATCAGAATACCGGGGAAGCGATCTGGTGCTCATAGGGTCCAATATCCCCCATTTGAATTTTGACCACGGGGTTACCACCCCCTATCGCAAAGAGGTTTTGCACTTTAAACCCGAATTCAAGGATACGATATTAGAGGGGGTGCCAGAATTACAGCAAATCGACAGATTGCTGGACTTATCCCGATATGGTATTGCATTCTATGGAAAAACGAAGAAGAAGGCCGGGGAACTTATGAAAAATTTGCACCTGCTGGACCCCTTTGATTTTTTTATTTCCATTATGCATATCCTTAAACTTTTGTCTGGCAGTAATGAGTTTGAGTTGTTGCACAAAAAGCCTTTTGTAAATAAATACAGCAGTAAAGAACAGTCCCGAATTCGAAAAATTTACGGTTTTATCGACGAACGCTATCAAAGTAAAATTACACTTGAGGAGGTATCCGCCCTCTGTAATCTTACAAAACCAGCGTTTTGCAGGTACTTCAAAAAAGCCACCGGTAATACATTTATTGAGTTTTTGAATCAATACCGGGTAAGCCAGGCAAAGCGTTTACTGCTAATGGGAAAAAATGTAAGTGAAGCCTGTTACGAATGTGGCTTTGAAAGCCTTTCATATTTCAATCGGAGTTTTAAGAAAATAACAGGTAAAAACCCATCGGAATTCAAAACCATCTACAGCACAAAAAAGAACCGCCCTGAGCAAAGTTACCCACGGGCGGTCCCAACTAACCAACCAAACTAAAGTATGTTATTACCTAGTCGAAAAAGGTCCCTATTCCTTTCTCATGCGCTGAACATCCATCACAGGCAGCTGTTGCCTTGTCCTTTTTCTGACTTTTTCAGACAGTGAGCTTTTCAGATATTGCTGATATCCCCTTCCTTTGAATTCATACACGGTGCCGCTATCCGGATGGTATAATTCGAGGGTATTATCATTGATCACATAGAGTTCGAAATAATCGTCCCCCATAAAATCGTAGTCCAGGGTCAGGGTCTTCAGTGTAAGGTCATTCCTGACGTCAAATACCTGATAATCCCCCTCGTAATCCCACTGTACCTGGTTGAACGGCAATCCCTGCGGATCAACGGAAGACCTGAAATAATTCCCTGCGGAACTACCCAGGAACTGCAGGTAATTTTCATCGTCAAACGCGTTCAGTGCCCCGATTTCGCTTGTATAAACCTTCTCCCAAAGGGTGTACTCCTGCAGGAAATACTGAATATTGTCGTAAAACACCTGGTCATAGTCAAACGTATGCCGTTGATACCCCCTGAGGATATAGGAGGCATTGGTTCCCGGATGGTACAGCTCAATAGTGTTACCAGTGACCACAAAAATATCTAACCGCCATAAGCCATCAACATCGTGGTCTATTTCCACGGCATCAACAAGTGGCTGGTAGTAACCAACGGTTATTCCCAGACCATTTCCGGTCTTGCCAAGCCCAACGAGGTTGTTATTGGCCATCATAATGCCCCGATCAAAACTGAGGGTAAACGCCTGCTGCAAAAAAGGGATTTCCGCAAAACTGTCTGATGCGTTAATGTCCACATACCACAGGTCATAGGACTCCAGCAAAGCGGCTGCATTGCGCGGAGCATCTACATATATTTCATCTTCCACAAAGACTTCCGTGTAACAGGAAGTAGTCAGCATGCCCAATACGGCAGTCACTAAAAGTAGTTTAATCGCCCTCATGATTTGTTTTTTCCAATAGAAAACAAGCACCATGCCAATTTTGTATCTATCTGATTATTAATATTTTATGTGCGATGTCATTTTTGTTACATTTGCTATCCAAATCTAAGATGATGGGAAAAGCAGTTCAATTTGCTGTAATGGGAGGAGGTAGCTGGGCCACGGCCCTGGCTAAAATGCTGGCGGAAAACGTCCGGGAAATTATCTGGTACATGCGGAGTGAAGAGGCGGTAATGTATATCCGGGAACACGGGCATAACCCCAATTATCTCACTGATGTCACCTTCAATACAGACCAGTTGCAACTTACCTCGGATATTAATGAGGCAGTCAGTAAAGCCGATATCCTGATCTTCGCCATTCCCTCTGCCTTCCTGGAAAGTGAACTCAAAAAACTCAAGCTTCCGCTGAGTGACAAGATCATCTTCTCTGCTATAAAAGGCATCGTTCCGGAAACAGGATTGATCGTAGGGGAGCACTTCCACGATCATTACAATATCCCTTTTGGTAACATTGGGGTGATCACCGGGCCCTGCCATGCAGAAGAAGTAGCGCTGGAGCGGCTGTCCTACCTCACCGTTGCCTGCGATGATGAAGACAAGGCCCGACTGGTGGCCGAAAACCTTCGTTGTGATTATATCCGGACCAAGATCTCTGATGACATTATCGGAACGGAATATGCCGCCATGTTGAAGAACATCTATGCCCTGGCCGCCGGGATTGCCCATGGCCTTGGTTATGGGGATAACTTCCTGAGTGTTTTGATGAGCAACAGCATTCGGGAAATGGATCGCTATATCAAACGTGTGCACAAGATGAAGCGAAACATCAACAACTCGGCCTATCTCGGAGACCTTCTGGTTACCGGATACTCTACTTTTAGCAGAAACCGGATGTTCGGTAATATGATAGGCAAGGGGTATACAGTAAAAAGTGCGCAGATGGAAATGAATATGGTCGCCGAAGGTTATTATGCGAGCAAGACGGCCTACGAGCTAAAAAGCAGTTTTAAGAAAAAAGTAAAGACCCCCATAATCGATGCGATCTTCGACATCCTCTATAACAACCGGAGCGCGAGGAAAGTATTCAAGCAACTCACGGAAAAATTGGATTGACCCAATTTTTATATCTTCTTTTTATTCAATACATTAGAAATGGCCTTCCCCCTGCTATACGCCATTTCTAAAAAATGAAAACAAAGTACTTCCAAAAACTTGCCCTGTTGTTCTTGACGGGCTTGATCTTTCTGACCTTCAAACCACAGTCCTTTGAGGCCTATTCCGAGAATATCCCAGGAACTGATTTAACTTTAGCCATGACCCCAGTGGAAGGGGGCATCTTCCAAATGGGAAATAATGAGCATGCAGATGAACAGCCCCTTCATAAAGTGAAAGTCAGCGATTTCTGGATGGGCACCTATGAAATTACCTGGGAGCAGTACGAAGCTTTTCTTCAGCGAAACAAGGATGATGTTTTAAAAGATCCTTTTGGGAATGATGTAGCGATACAAGTAGATGGGGTGGCCAGGGCAACTACACCCTATTTGGACATGAGCTATGGCATGGGGAAAAAAGGATTCCCTGTCATTAACGTTACACAATATGCCGCTATGAATTTCTGCAAATGGTTGAGCGCTAAAACCGGTCATTTTTACCGCTTACCTACCGAGGCAGAATGGGAATACGCCTGCCGTGCTGGAAGTAGTAAGGACTATGCTTTTGGAAATTCGATTGAGGAATTGGAGCAATACGCCTGGTACAACGGGAATAGCGGGAGTAAATACCACCAGGTAGGCACTAAAGCACCAAATAAGTTGGGATTGTACGATATGCACGGTAATGTAGCGGAATGGACTATGGATCAGTACACTCCACAGGGTTATTCAGTGAGGCAAGAGGGCGTAATCCCGGATCCCTGGGTGAAGCCAACGACCTTGTATCCCAGAACAGTCCGTGGAGGTTCCTGGCAGGATGATCCTGCCAAATTACGTGCCTCTGCACGAGTGGGCTCTACACCCGACTGGAAAAGGACAGATCCTCAAATTCCTAAAAGTAAATGGTGGCATACGAATGCCCCGCATGTAGGATTCCGAATTGTGCGCCCCAGAATAGCTCCCACCAAAGAAGAAATAAAAAAATACTGGCCAGAACCTATCGACGATTATTAAAACAAAATATTATGAAAAGTAAAGACCTCAGCCCCAAATCAAGAAGAAATTTCTGTAAACATACCGCTCTCGCCACAGGAGCACTGATGGCAATGCCTCTCGATATTGGCGCTTCAGCTTACGTATTGGGTGATGATACCATCAAGATCGCCCTGGTGGGTTGCGGAGGCCGTGGCACAGGTGCAGCCATGCAGGCCCTGAGCACAAAAGAACGCGTACAGCTGGTGGCTATGGCCGATGCCTTTGAGGACCGCCTGGAAGGATGCCATGAAGTGCTTTCCAAGAAGTTCATGGAAACCGATAAGGTTGCTGTTCCCGAAGAAAACCGGTATGCAGGTTTCGATGGATATAAAAAAGCCATTGACAAGGCAGATGTGGTATTGTTAGCCACCCCTCCGGGATTTCGACCCCTCCACTTTGAATATGCCGTGGCACAGGGAAAACATGTCTTTATGGAAAAACCTGTTGCCACAGACGCTCCGGGCATCAGGAAAGTACTGAAGGCTGCGGAGGTCGCCAAACAGAAAAAACTCAATGTTGTGGTGGGCCTGCAGCGGCGTTACCAGAATAATTACAGGGCTTGTCTTGAAGAAATCAGGGCCGGTAAAATCGGAAAGATCATTTCGGGCCAGGTCTACTGGAATAGTGGAGGCGTATGGGTGAAAGAAAGGGAAGCATCTCAATCCGAAATGGAATATCAAATGCGAAACTGGTATTATTTCAATTGGCTATGCGGTGACCATATTGTAGAACAACATATCCATAACATAGACGTGGCGAATTGGTTTATTGGAGAATATCCGCTGCATGCTCAGGGCATGGGAGGGAGAGAGGTCAGGACCGGGAAACAATACGGTGAAATCTTTGACCATCATTTTGTAGAATTCACCTATCCCTCCGGTGCTGTCATTTCCAGCCAGTGCAGGCATCAGCCGGGGTGCGTGAACAACGTTTCAGAACAGCTCATGGGTACTCAGGGAAAGGTGTACCTTGATTCCGCCAATAAAGGGATTATCAGCACTTATGACGGAACAACTATCTATGAACACCAGGGGCAAAATGATCCGAACCCCTATCAGAAAGAACATGATGAACTGTTTGCAGCCATCAAATCCGGTGACGTGATCAATGACGCAAAGCATGCCGCCATGACCACCATGACCGCTATCCTGGGCAGGATGGCCACCTATTCCGGTCAGCTGATCACCTTCGAAGACGCTTTAAATTACGGCAGGAAACTAATGCCGGAAACCTATAGTTGGGATGCACAACCTCCGGTGATACCTGGTGAATCGGGTCACTATCCCATACCTGTACCCGGGGTGACACAGGTGTTGGACCTTCCGGTGGTGAAATCTGAATAGAAAAAGGATATCTTATACCCTTTCGAGCGTAAATCGGGAATGCACTTCAATTTCTTTTTGAAGTGCTTCCCTCCACGCTGCGATCTGTTCCTTATCGGTGCCAAATTGCTCCTGGAAGCGATCCAAAACAGGTTCCATAAGCCTTTTCACACTGTTAATGTCAAAATACAACCGGCCTGTCCTTCGCACAAAGAAATCCAAAGGGGTTAGGATGCATTCATATGCGATACCAAAATCCAACTCGGCCAAAGCCATGCGGATTTCCGGATCTTTCCCCTTAGTTTTCTTATAATTCTCCAGGATTTGCTCTGTTTGTTTGCCGTAGTTGGTCACCAGGTACCAGGCATCGTATGGGGTAAAGCCTTCTTTCTCGATCCGGGTAAATACTTCATCGATGTACTGCTCCACCTGCTTGTATTTCTTAAAGTCACTGCCACAAAGAGGAATGGAAGCGGTCTTGCAATCGGGCAATTCCCGTCCGGATTCCTCCAGCATTTTCCTTCCGACCTGATTGACCACCCGTTCCGCCATTTTCCGGTAGCCCGTGAGTTTTCCCCCGGCCATACTGATCAACCCGGTTGCTGAGGTAAAAATTTCATCCTTTCGGGACAACTCAGAAGCCGATTTCCCCTCTTCGTGAATAAGCGGCCTCAGGCCTGCCCAGGAAGATTCGATATCCTCCATTTCCAAATCGATGTCCGGAAACATGTTGTTTACCGCGGAGATCAGGTAGAGGGCATCGGCAAGGTTGGTGGTCACCTCATCCTTGTCGTCCAGGTAGTTGGTATCCGTAGTGCCCACATAGGTAACTTTTCCCCGGGGTATGGCGAAAATCATACGCCCGTCTGGCACATCAAAATAGACCGATTGCTTTACAGGAAGTTTTTCAAACGGGAACACCAGGTGTACCCCTTTGGTGAGGTGAAGCCGTTTCCCTTTAAGGGAGTTATTCACGCTTCGCAAATCGTCCACCCAGGGACCGGCAGCACTAATCACGTATTTGGCATTGATTTCAAAAGTCTCCCCACTAAGGTGGTCCAGTACTTTCGCCCCTGCTACCGTTTCATCCTGATACAGGAAATCCTGCACCTCCACATAGTTCAGGACAACAGCGCCGTAAGAAAGGCTGGTTTTAATATTCTCGAGGGTGAGGCGGGCATCGTCCGTGCGATATTCCGCATAATACCCTGCCCCTTTCAGGATTTTCCTGGGAAGTAAGGGTTCGAGTTTCAGGGCTTCTTTCTTCTCCAGCATTTTGCGCTTGTCCTCCCCATTTACCTGGGCCAGGATGTCGTAAACCTTAAGGCCAATAGAGGTCAGCCATTTTCCATAGGAGCCGTTTTCTATCAGGGGGAGCAGCATTTTTTCGGGGATGACCAGGTGCGGTGCCAATTGGTGGACAATAGCACGTTCCGAACCCACTTCTTTGACCAGCCAGAAGTCGAACTGTTTCAGGTACCTCAGTCCCCCATGAATCAGCTTGGTGGATTTGCTGCTGGTTCCCGAAGCAAAATCCCCCTTTTCCACCAGGGCTACCTTGAGCCCTCTGGATGCAGCATCCAGTGCTATCCCGGCTCCTGTAATGCCCCCTCCGATGACCAGAACATCAAAATCCTCACCTGCCAATTTGTTCCGAATGCGTCCGCGGTCCAGATTGGAAAATCGTATCTGCTTTTTCATACTCTCTGCAATTTTTTAGGCCCCGGTCCCGATTTGCATCAAGACCTTCTTGCCGTACTGATTCAAAGGTACCTCATTACAGGCCCATGTCAAAGCGCAATGAAATCCATAACAATATGGTAATACCAGCTCTGAATAATGGAGGGTTGACTTTAACTATTCCCCCCGAATTCATAATCACGTTGTACTTCACAGACACGGATCCTGTACCACTTGTACCATTCTGTTTTGCCTTTTTCCTGTGCTATCTGATGTTCGGCGTGGGACTTCCATCTGGAGATGGCCTCAAGGCTGTCCCAATAACTAATGGATATCCCCAGTTCTCCCCGGGCACTCTCAAAGCCCAGGTAACCCGGCTGTACTTTGGCCAGTTCCTCCATCCTAAGGGCCATTTCCTTGTAGCCTTCCGCTTCCGGATGGACCTGGCTGGTAAATATAACGGCGTAATAGGGTTTCCGGGGTTTCATTTGATAAATTCCTTTTCCAGGAAGTAGTCAACAATAGCCTCTTTCATTAAGACCGCCTGCTCCCCGGGCTTAAGTGGTGGCAATGGGGCCTTAACACTGTAATGTGGCCATCCCTCCTCATCAAAAAAATCAAAAGCATAATAGCCATAAGGCTCCAGGAGGCGGCAAATGGCAATATGCATCAGGTTTATCTTTTCATCCTTTTTGAAGTTCCTGTGGAACTGCCCCAGTTCCTGTACCCCAATGAGGTAGATGATCGCATCAAGTTCAAGGGGGTCCCCATCTGAGAATTTAGAGGATAACCTTTGAACCAGCAGTTCCCATCGCTCTTTTAAAACCAAGTCCCTTGACATAAAAGCTGTTTTGTTTTAATCGGCACCACCCCTAAAAACGGTGAATTACACCGTGGATAAGCCGCTGGAATAAACACCCAAATGTACGAATCAATACTTTATATTTGTATAAACACCTTAGGATGGGAATCTTAGATATTGTCCTGGGCTTACTGCTGGCATACGGTTTTTACAGGGGGCTTCGAAATGGTCTTTTTGTTGAAATTGCTTCCCTGGTTGCGCTGATCGCCGGTCTTTACGGCGCTATCCACCTATCCTATATCACCGGTGACTATCTGGAACAGCGAGTCGAATGGGACGAGCGTTATGTAAATATTATCGCATTTATCATCACTTTTTTTGCCATCGTCCTGTTGGTCCATATTTGTGGTAAACTATTGACGAAAATAATAGACCTAACCGTCCTGGGGCTGTTAAACAAAATAGCCGGAGGGATATTCGGGGCGGTTAAAGTGGCCGTAATCCTGGGAGCGATCCTGATCTTCTTTGAAAAGGCTAATGAATCCCTGAACATGTACGAACCTGAATCCGCTCAGGAATCTGTGCTGTATGAACCCGTAAAGAATATCGGTGCCTTTGTATTTGGCGCCATTATCAATAAATACAACCAAAGTACCGTCGAGGAATCGGACCCTTCCTAGCGCCTGCCTTTCCATAAAGCCTTTGCGCACAATGGCTATCAGAATTTTCTGAACTACTTAAAAACCTTTTGTCGTTCATCGATAAATATGGTTCTTTAAAGGAAAGCTGTGTAAGTTCCTCGACTTTTCTCTACATTTCATCGCTTGGTTGTTTTGCTAATTTTCATTTAGTAAATTGACCAGCACCACGAGAGAACACTATTTTAAATGAAAACTAAGGGCTTATTACTGGCCGTGCTGCTTAGTATTGGGGTGTCCTGTACGAAAGAGTCGTCAGGGACCACGGACTACGAAGTCAACCAAAATGCCGTTGCTGTGGAGGCAGCTCTGCTCGAGGTGGTCAACAGCCACCGGGTAGACCTGGGGTATAATGCCCTGGAGTTTAGCCAGGTTGCCTATGAATATGCCAATGCCCATAACGATTACATGATCGCTAAAGGGGGGCTGAGCCATGACCATTTCAGCTCCCGTGCGTCCAATATTGCTGCTGAAGCCAATGCGGAATATGTTTCTGAAAATGTGGCAAAAGATTACCCCTCTGCAGAACAGGCCTTTCTGGGTTGGCTGGAAAGTCCCAACCACCGGAAAACCATGGAAGGAGACTTCACCCATACCGCGGTAAGCGTCAAAAAAGATGCGCAGGGTAACTACTACTACACCCAGCTTTTCTACCGGTAATTCCAGGAAACGATTTTGATTTCGTAATTTTAATTCTGTACAATGCAATTGCCCGGGCTCCCTCCCCGGTTAATTAAGAACAGAAGCACATCCTATGGCTATACAACCCCCTTTCAATCTTCAGGAGTGGCTTGAAGAAAACCGCAACATCCTGAAACCCCCGGTTGGCAATAAAAACCTCTATAAGGACGCCGGGGATTACATCGTTATGATAGTCGCCGGACCCAATGCCAGGAAAGACTATCACTACAACGAAACAGAGGAATTGTTCTACCAGCTGGAAGGAAATATTGAGGTGCATATACAGGAAAACGGAAAGAAAAAAACGTTTAAACTGGGTCCGGGAGATTTGTACCTGCATCCTGCTGGCGTACCCCAGTCCCCGGAAAGGCATGAGGGTTCCATAGGGTTGGTCATCGAAAGGAAAAGAGACCAGCTTGACGTGAAAGATGGCCTTATCTGGTACTGTGATAACTGCAACCACAAATTGTACGAAGCCTATTTTGAACTTCACGATATTGAAAAGGATTTTCTAAGTCATTTCGAAACCTTCTACGGGTCTGAAGCCCTTCGCACCTGTGAAAAGTGCGGTGCCGTGATGGAAGCCGATGAGCGTTTTGTAGGATAATCTTGATACAAGATGCGGTATACAACAACCATTCTGATCGTTGCCATTGCCTTGATGCATTTGTATTTTCTTTGGCTGGAAATGTTTGCCTGGACCACAAAGGGAAAAAAAGTATTCAGAAGCTTTCCGAAAGAACTCTTTGAACCAACAAAAAAACTGGCCGCCAATCAGGGGCTTTACAATGGTTTTTTAGCCGCTGGTTTACTCTGGAGCCTCTTCATATCAGATCCTTTTTGGAGCAATAACATTGCCCTTTTCTTTCTGATTTGTGTGCTCATTGCGGGTATTTACGGAGGAATCTCAGCAGATAAAAAGATTTTTCTGGTCCAGGGATTACCTGCTCTTCTCACCCTACTCATCATCCTATTTGCATAGGAAGTCAAGTGTAAAATCTCCTGCATTTCCTCACCGTGGTCCACTGTATTATTCGTAGCTTTGCAGCAGCAATAAACTCACCTAAATCGCATATATCATGTCTGTAATTACACTGGATACTGAAATTCAGGAAGCCCTCGAACTTCTGGGCATCAAAGAAATAAATCAAGGCACCTCCACCGGTTTCAATAATTTTGGTTCGGGTGACACCATTGCCTCTCATTCACCTGTAGACGGCGGACTTGTTGGGAAGGTGGTAGGCACTTCTAAAGCAGACTACGAGAAGGTCATTGCAACTGCCAGTGAGGCATTCAAGGAATGGCGCCTCAAACCTGCCCCACAGCGAGGGGAAATTGTAAGACAGTTTGGTCAAAAACTTCGCGAGCTGAAAGCACCTTTAGGAAAGCTGGTTTCCTACGAAATGGGAAAATCATATCAGGAGGGCTTAGGGGAAGTGCAGGAAATGATAGACATATGTGATTTTGCTGTTGGCTTGTCCCGGCAATTACACGGGTTAACCATGCATTCTGAACGGCCCAGCCACCGAATGTATGAACAATATCACCCCTTAGGGATAGTCGGGATTATTTCAGCCTTTAATTTCCCGGTAGCAGTCTGGTCGTGGAATACCGCGCTGGCCTGGGTATGTGGGGATGTTTGCGTTTGGAAGCCCTCTGAAAAAGCCCCGATTTGTGGAATCGCCTGCCAGAATATCATTGCTGAAGTATTGAAGGAAAATGGACTTCCGGAAGGAATTTCCTGCCTTATCAACGGGGATTACCGCGTTGGAGAGTTGATGACACAAGACAAAAGGGTGCCCCTTATCTCGGCTACGGGATCCATCAGGATGGGAAAAATAGTGGCTCAGGCAGTGGCAGCTCGGCTGGGGAAATCCCTGCTGGAATTAGGCGGTAACAATGCGATTATCGTCACTCCGGATGCAGATATAAAAATGACGGTAATCGGCGCAGTGTTCGGAGCTGTGGGTACAGCCGGTCAGCGCTGTACCTCAACCAGACGCCTGATCATACACGAAGACATATATGAACAGGTAAGGGATGCACTGGTTGCTGCCTACGGACAGTTGCAAATTGGAAATCCCCTGGATCAGGAAAATCATGTAGGGCCGCTGATCGACAAGGATGCGGTAAACCTTTACTTAAAAGCCCTGAAAAAGGTCGAAGAGGAAGGGGGGAACATCCTAGTTCCCGGAGGAGTGCTCGATGGACCCGGATACGAAAGCGGCTGTTATGTAAAACCTGCTATTGCCGAGGCGGATAATTCCTACCAGATTGTACAGGAGGAAACCTTTGCCCCCATCCTCTACCTGCTGAAATACAGTGGAGAGGTCACCAACGCCATTGCCCTGCAGAACGATGTGGTACAGGGCCTTTCTTCGGCCATTATGACCAATAACCTGAGGGAGGCCGAACAGTTCCTCTCGGCTGCGGGTAGCGACTGTGGTATTGCCAACGTTAATATTGGCACCTCCGGTGCAGAAATAGGAGGCGCCTTTGGCGGGGAAAAAGAAACCGGAGGCGGACGCGAAAGTGGTTCTGATGCCTGGAAAATTTACATGAGAAGGCAAACGAACACCATTAACTACAGTACGGAACTCCCCCTGGCACAAGGGATCAAGTTTGATCTGTAGCCCGTTTCGCTCTTACCTAAAGGACAAAAAAACCGCTGTTGTTGGAAGATCAATAACAGCGGTAGTTCAAACTAACCAAACTAAACTAATTCACAAAAAGTGGATAATTCGTATTTCCCAGGCTTCTCAAAGGAAACCTTCCGGAAAACACTTTAAACGTTGCTTCTAATTTCCAGATTATTCAGCGGATCTGGTTTCAATTAAGTATAGGTGGTTGAAAAAACTGTATAATCGGTAGGATACAGATTACAAGGCATGTCCTTGGGCGGGCTGTTATCCCGTGTATAGTGGTCATACATCCGGTTTACAGGGGGTTTCCATCAGCGATTTAACGAAATTTTAAGAATTTTTTATACCTTGTGAGGTACTACTAACTATAAAATTTCACCCCATGGATAATTCGAATCTCACCTTTTGGCTATTGTTGTTGGCAGTTGGTATCATAGGCTTCCTGATTGGCTATTTGCTCCGTGGAGGCAGGAATGAGGCTTCGGGACAAGGAGAACTTGCCGAGTTAAAAAAGAAATCCGAATCCCTGGAAAAGGACTTAGCATCCTGCAAAGCAAAGCTGGCGGAAGCATCGGTGGCTTCCAGCGGGGGAAGTGAGGCCCATGAATTTGACTATAAGACAGCCAAAGCCATTTTTGGGAAGACCATAAAAGAAAACGACCTGAAGGTGATAGAAGGCATAGGACCCAAGATCGAAGGCCTGTTTCATAACTATGATATAAAGACCTGGGAGGCTTTGGCCCATTCTTCTGTTTCCAAATGTCAGGAAGTCCTTGAATCCGGAGGCGATCGGTACAGGGTGCACGACCCTTCTTCATGGCCCATGCAGGCAATGATGTGCTATGAAGGCAAATGGAAGGAACTACACCGGTGGCAGGTAGAACACAAGCATGGTAAACTTTAATTCCTGCCCTGCTCACCAGGGTACAGGGTATATACCGGATCGCTCTGCCAAAACTCCTTGGTATCCGTATCGATTATCGACAGACAACCCTTAAAAGCCGCCCCCGTATCTATATTCCAGACATTAGCTGATTTTTGAGGCACAGTTTCCCCAATACGGGTAACCGGGGTATGGCCAATATAGATCTCTTCGTATTGCTTTAATCTCGCCGGATATTTTGGTGAATCTAGGGGCAGTGAGGGATCCAGGGACAGGGCCAGTTCCCAAAGTGTTCGGTCCCAATAAAAGGTCTTGGTAAAATACTCATGGGTAACCCCTTTGGGGTTGGTAAAACCGGCATGTAGGAAGAGCCGGTTCCTGTTGTCGAGGTGAAAATTTTCCAACAGGTTAAAGAACTGTATATGCAGGTCTCTTATAGAAGGTTCAGACTGCTCATAGCTTTGTACTGTTGCTTCACCCCCACTTAACAACCATACGGGATTATCCCGTCCTGTGGTGAGCCAATTCAGGCAGAGTTCATCGTGGTTCCCTTTTAAAAAGATACATTGATGTGAGGACCTGAGACCTATCAGGAAGTTTACCGTTTCCACTGCTTCGCTCCAACCGTCTACATAGTCCCCCAGGAAGATCAGTATATCGTCCTCGGTTACTTCAGCCCGTTCCAATACCTGTTTCAGCGCCCTTAAACCGGCGTGGACATCCCCTACTACCAATGTTCTCATTTAGCAAAAATGGCGATTATTCCCACTATGGCAATGACCAACAGGACCAATAAAAAGATTTTCCAGAAAGAATACGGCCGGGTTCCGCTGATTACCCCCGTCTGTCCATTGATATAAAAGGCATACTCCTTTCCTTTAAACCTATAGGCACTAAGGTACACAGGAAGCAATATATGCTTAAATGTTTCCTCGCTCAACTTTATATCTGCATGGTGGATGCGTTGGGTATCGCCCCCGATATCTCGTCGAATCCAGTTGTAGGCAATATCCTTAGCCTTTTCAAAGGACCGTCGATGTCCTTCCTTAAGGGATACGGTATACTTTTCTGTCACGAAACCGGAGAGGTAATCGGAATGGAAGGGGACAAGTGTTTTGGTATCCCAACGCGCAATATGCTGCGGCATTTTTCTTTCCGGGTTCCTGGTGGCATTGACCAGGATATCATCAACAAAACCGGATACGTGTCCACTCGCCGGTGACCATCGGGTTTTTCGGACCTGTCTCCTTTCCATACCCTTTTTGGTTCGCACCATCTGGGTTTCATAATAATAATCGCCGCGTTGCCCCACGTACTGGGCAGACAATTGGGCATCAAACGTCCAGTAAGGCAGGTAGAGTCCATGTATGCCTTCAGGGTCCAGGGCCGCCCTTTTAAGTTTGTTTGGAGCAAACCAGAGTTTAGACACCCATTTTTTAAACAGTGTGCGGGCATGGTTGTTATCAAACTGAAAGGGGATCAAAGCCCCTGGTAAGATCCAGCCTTCTTCAGCTACATCCTCCCGGATCAGGGGTTCCCCGCAGTACACACAATGCAGGGATTTAAAATTCTCCTCAACATGCTGGTTGGCGCCACAATTCTTACAATGCAATAATTCTATCTTATCCGTGTGGGCCTGGCTGCCTACTACTTCAAGATAGTGTCTCAGTTCCAGTTCTTCAAAGCTGCTTTTGGAATGTTCAATGAATTCTTCGTAGCCGCAATATTCACAGATCACCTGTTGAGACCCTGGTTTATACCGCAGTTCTGCCCCACAATTGGCGCAGGATTTTTTTTTCTCGGACCTCTGGGTGTCTTCCATGCTTGCCTTTAGTTTCCCCTACGGAATCGCATTTCCCGCCTTCTATCAGGCAATTAACTAGTGGGTAAAGGTGGAGGGGTTGCACCACCCAGGAACCCTTTTAACTCTTCGATTTCCTGTAAAGGTGCCCAGTTGGCCATTCCAGGTTTCCAGATAAGGGAATCCCGGTTAATCGTCCGGTTGGCAAACAACTCCTTCAATCGGTCGAAGGATACCGGCCCCTGAGTTTGTCCGTTAACTGCGTAGTGATAAAGTATTTGTGCAGGAACCGGAGGGGGTGTTGCCTGTGTAAGCTGGGCAGGTGCTGCCTGAGGCTGGGTCGCCTGACCCATTACTGTACCCATTTGCTGGGCAAGGATCAGTCCCATGCCCATGCCCATGCCTGCACCGGCCGTTCCGCCTTCGTTCTTTGCCGCGGCTTCCATGGCTTTGGCAGCTTTAAATTGTGTCAGCTTGGACATATCCAGTTTATCCAGCCGGCTGTACTCGAAGATCTCCTTTTTGAGCTCTTCGGGCATAGAGACATTTTCGATATAGAACTTTTCCAGTTCAATGCCCACCCGGTTAAATTCAGGTTGCATGACCTCCTGGCAGGTTTCAGATAGTTCGCTGGTATTGGCGGCATAGAGCTCTATGGGCAGGTTGGCTTCGCCCACAGTATCTGTAAACCTGGTAACTATAAGGCTTTTTAAGTGTTCATTTACCTCGTAATTGGTAAAATTGCTGTCTGTTCCCACTACATCCACAACAAATTTTCCCGGGTCACTTATCCTGAAACTATAGGTGCCAAATGCCCTGATTTCCGTAAGACCAAAACGTTCATCGCTCAACATCACAGGATTTTTGGTGCCCCATTTCTCATCGGGGAAAAGTCGGGTATTTACAAAATATACTTCAGCTTTAAACGGACTGTTAAACCCATATTTCCATCCCTTTAAAGTAGCCAGGATAGGCAGGTTTTTGGTTTCCAGGGTGTAGGTTCCCGGTGTAAAAACATCGGCAAGTTGTCCCTCGCTGACAAATACGGCAGATTGCCCTTCCCGAACTACCAACTTCGCTGCATTTTTAATTTCATTCTGGTAGCGTTCAAACCGGTGAACAATGGTATCATTAGTTTCGTCCAGCCACTCAACTATGTCTATAAATTCGTGGCTTAGCTTCTTCTTTATTTCGTCAAATAGCCCCATTTTTTATTTGATATTTATGAGCTTAAAAGGTAAGGATTTCCACATAAGGGTACAAGGAATTTACCCCTCAAAAAGCGGTTGGTCTTACAGCAAATAATTGCAAAACTTGCCCGGGCTGTTAAAACTGTTTATTTTCGGGTCTCAAGCATTGAAAATGAAGAAGGTCTTTTGTATTGGGGAACTCCTGATTGATTTTGTAGCAGAAAATCAGGGCAATGACCTTTCAAAAGCAAAGGTGTTCACCAAAAAAGCAGGGGGCGCCCCGGCGAACGTAGCCTGTGCTATTTCGAAACTCGGCGGACAAAGTTCTTTTATCGGCTGTGTGGGTGCTGATCCCTTTGGCAGTTTCCTCCTGAACATTCTTGAAAAAAACAAGGTGGATTGTTCCCTGGTGCAACGTTCGGAAACCTTTACCACCCTTGCTTTCGTCTCACTGGCTGAAGATGGGGAACGGGATTTTGTCTTTAGTCGGGGTGCAGACAGGGAGCTTGAATACATGCCAGCAGTTAAAAAGGAATTCAAAAACAACATGATCCATTTTGGGGCGGCTACTGCCCTGTTGGGCGGGCCGCTGGAAAAAGCATATGGCCATTACTATTTTGATGCCCTCACCCAGGATATTTTTATCAGTTTTGACCCCAACTACCGCGCGGACCTCTGGAGAAACCGTTCTGAAGCTTTTGTAAAGAAGTGCCTCCCCTATATCGAAAAGGCCCACTTGTGTAAATTCTCCCTTGAGGAAGCTCAACTTATTTCGGGAGAAACCGATTTGGCGAGGGCATGTAAAGCCATACACGAAATTGGAACACAGTTAATCACCGTTACCCTGGGTGCCGATGGGACCTACATCAGTACGCCAAATGGCAGCCGCACTGTACCCAGTATCCCGGTAGAAGTCAGGGACACCACCGGGGCTGGCGATGCATTTATAGGATGCCTCCTTTACCAAATTTCAAAATTGTCAACCCCATCTTCAATAGTCCAGGATTGGTCCTTGCTTACAACTATGGTAGCGAATGCCAACAAGGCCGGCGCCATTACTACAACGCAATACGGGGCGATTGAATCCCTCCCTTCACAGACCGATTTGAACCTCTGATATGAACCAGGCAGCACTTCATCAATACCTGTCATCCGAGCAGCTGTCTGATCTAAAAAAGGCAGACCATACAGTTCTTTTCCAACAACGTCTTGGAGCGAACCTGACCCTCCTCCAGGATTTGTTCTTTTCGCTCTATACCAAAGCTGAACATCAGAAAACTTTTAACAGTCTGCTCGCGTTACTCCCTGATTTGCATAAGAAAAGGCCTGAGGTTTTAAAGGTCCGGGATTTAGAAAAACTCAAAAGCGGCAACTGGTATCTATCTGAGCAGATGGTGGGTATGCAGCTCTATGTGGACCATTTTAATGCCGACCTTAAAGGACTGCGGGAAAAATTACCCTACCTGCAAGACCTGGGAATAAACTTCCTGCACCTCATGCCCATAACCACCCGACCTGCGGGTGAAAGTGACGGGGGTTATGCCGTGAATGGATATACGGATATCGACCCAACCTATGGGTCCAAAAAAGACCTGGCAGCCCTTACCAAAAAAATGAGGGATGAAGGGATGTACCTGATGCTGGATTTTGTGGTTAACCATACCTCAAACGAATACCCATGGGCGGTAAAGGCACGGAAAGGCTCCAAAAAATATCAGGGATATTACTATACCTACGAAGACCGGGTAATCCCCGATGAATTTGAAAAGTCCCTGCCGGAAGTATTTCCACAGACGTCCCCAGGCAATTATACTTTTGACAAGGAGATGGGACGCTGGGTAATGACGGTATTCAACGATTATCAGTGGGACCTCAACTATACCAATCCCGAGGTATTCATGGCCATGCTCAAAAACCTCGTGGGGCTCTCCAACCTCGGGGTGGATGTTGTGCGATTCGACGCACTGGCCTTTCTCTGGAAAAAATTAGACACCATTTCACAAAACCTCCCGGAGGCGCACCGGCTGATCAGCCTTTTCCGGTTGTGCCTGCAGGTGGTCGCCCCGGGTGTGATCCTGCTAGCCGAAGCCATCGTACCGCCAAAGGAAATAATGAAATATTTCGGGGAGGGTATCTACCGGGGCAACGAATGTGAAATTGCCTACAATGCCACTTTTATGGCCCTGCTCTGGAACAGCATTGCCACCAAGGAAACGGTGATGATGCGGAAAAGCCTGGAAGATCTGTTAGCAAAGCCGGAATCCTCCACCTGGATCAATTATGTACGTTGCCATGACGATATCGGGCTGGGCTATGATGATCGCTTCATTCACGAGATGGGCTGGTCCCCTCAACCACATCGGCGGTTCCTGCTGGATTATTATTGTCAGGGGCTGGACTGGTCGCCTTCTATTGGCCAGATATTCATGCACAACCCAAAAACAGGGGACGGGCGCATCACCGGAAGTGCAGCTTCTCTTTTAGGGCTTGAAAAAGCTTTGCAGGAAGAGGATGCTGAAGGGATTTCCCAGGCGCTCAACAAAATGGTGCTGCTCCATGGATTGGTATTGTCTTATGGGGGTATCCCGATGATTTACGGGGGAGACGAATGGGCGGCGCTCAATGATTATTCGTACCTCAACGATACATAAAAGAAGAACGACAGCCGCTGGGTAAACCGGCCCAGGCACGATTGGAAAAAAATAAATGAGCTCCTGAAAGATCCCGATAGTCCGGCTTATTATGTTTTCAATCAACTCAAAAAACTAATCAATATTCGCAAAGAGCACCCCTGTTTGGCCGACAGCAACAACCTGGATCTACTGGACATTGGAAACCCCCATGTTTTTGCTTTTGAGCGGATAGGACAAAATGGCCCGGGTATCCTTGTCCTGGGCAACTTCCATGAAGAAGCACAAGCCATTAACAGTTCATTTCTGGCCCATCTCGGCTACATCAATAAAGGCAGGCTAAACGAACTTATTCAGGGAAAACCAATTGAACTGAGCAGCGGGTTGCTGGATCTTGCGCCTTACGAGCTGCTTTGGCTAAAACAGTTTTAGCTGTACTTCACTTTTCTCAATACCCTCAGGGCTTCTTTTAATGCCTGATAACTGGTTTTGTCATACTTTTTAAGCAAGGCCCGAGCGTGGTCCATCTGATCCTTGGCCTCCTCAAAACCATTTAAATAACAGATCAGATAGGTGCTTGGCAAATGCATCAGGTCCGTCAGTTCATTGGGTTTTAAACGAGCTCCCCGGTCCAGTTTACCCAGCAGGGCATTGTTGGCGTTATAAATGTGATACAGGGTTTTCCGATCATACTGGGGTGGCGTAAAGATGAGTTCGCTCTGGATGTGGTAGGTGCCATTGTCCGCAAAACTGATCTTTACGTTTTCGAGCGGGTAGTATTTCTGGCTGGTCCCCAATCCCAGTTGAACGTATTCGATGATACTAAAGGAATGATCATCATAGGTAATGGAGATCTCATCAAGGGCCGAATAGAAAAGCTTCACCTGTTCGTTGATGAGCTCAATATCCACCCGGGAATAGTACAGGTTTTGTTTTACACGCTTCTGGTTACCCGCCCAGCAGACTACGAATTGTTCCTTAAAGACCTTGTAGTGGCTGTTCAGGTCCCCGTGCCTGTGGTTGATAAAATCGATAACCCCATCCAGGGTAAGCTCAATATTGTTGCGGGCGTGTTGTTCAATGGTAGCAACGGTCTGGGAATTGATGTCTTTCAGCACGACATCAAAGGCCTTGGGCATGCTGATGCTGCCTTCGCGGAAAAATACTGACCCTCCATAGTACTTCCAGATATTGCGCCTGAGGGAACACACCTTGCCGTTGGAGCTGATGGTAACCAGGCCCACTACTTTGCCCTCCGGCAGCTGAGGGAACTGTATATTTTCGTAAGCAATGAGAGGGGGATTATCCAGGTAGGCATTGACAAGGTTCTGGATCTTGCTGTCGTCAAAGAAATCGACCCCAACAATCTTGTTATCCTCATCCTCAACGCCAACAACGATATAGGAATTGTTTTTGGGGTTGCTGTTGGCCAGGGCACAAACGTGTTTTAGAAATTTGGCCTTCCCTTCCTTATGCCCGATATTGATAAAACGCTTTTTGTCGTAAAAACTGTTCTCATCACTGTGTGCGAGCAAGTTTTTTACGAGGAGGCGTTTGTTGATCATAATTCCTTCTTCACTATTGTACTGCTTGCCTGGGCAGTAGGCATAACCACCAGGTCAGCAATGTTGACGTGATAGGGACGGGTCACCACAAAGAGGATAATGTCTGCTATATCCTCAGGTTTGAGTGCCTGATACCCACGGTACACAGAATCGGCCCGTTCCTTGTCCCCTTTGAATCGCACTTCACTAAATTCGGTTTCCACAAGTCCGGGGTTGACAGCCCCTACTCGTATGCCGTAGTCATTCAGGTCCAGGCGCATTCCCTGGTTGATCGCATCTACGGCATGCTTGCTGGCACAATAGACATTTCCTTTGGGGTAGACCTCCTTGCCAGCGGTAGACCCGATATTTATGATATGCCCGGATTTCCTGGCCACCATTTGCGGAATCACTGCCTTGGAGACATAAAGCAACCCTTTTACATTGATATCGATCATGGCTTCCCAGTCGGCCACACTCCCGGAGTCAATCGGATCCAGACCGTGTGCGTTTCCCGCGTTATTGACCAGGATGTCAATAGCGGCAAAGGGTTCGGGTAAACCGGAGATCGCATCAAACACCTTTTCCTTCTCCCTTACATCAAATTTCAGGGTCAGCACCTCCGTCTTATTTCCCAATTCAGAAACCAGTGCTTTCAACCTTTCTTCACGCCTGCCGCAAAGAATAAGCCGGTATTCCTTTCGGGCAAAAGCGCGGGCCGTTGCCAGTCCAATACCACTTGTGGCCCCGGTAATCAAAACATTCTTCTTTTCCATAATAAATCGATGTGAGGTTAAGGTACTTTGTGGCCTTGTGAGGCAGTTAACAAAAGGAACCAGTCCTCCTGCTCCAGGTGGATCTGCACCGCTTCGGCAGATTCCTTCAGTCTTTCCGGGTTCGCAGTGCCCACTACGGGATGGACCCCCGCAGGATGCTTCAGCAACCAGGCCAGTAACAGCTGGCTGACCGAGGCTTTATATTTTTTCTTCAGGGGTTTAAGGACCTTCTTTATCCGTTTTCGCTGTTCGTTCTTTTCCCGGAAATAACTACCTAACGGACTCCAGGCCATCAGCATGCGGTCCCTGATCAGGGCGTCGTCAGTGGTGCCATCGAACATGACCGAATGTGAGGTAAGTGAGAATTCTACCTGATTCCCTTCTACCGGAATTTCCTTCTCGATTAAAGCGATTTGTGAAGGGGTGAAATTGGAAACCCCAAAATGCTTTACCTTTCCGGCTTTCATGAGTTTTTGTAGTGCAGCAGCCACTTCTTCCGGGTGCATTAAGGGACTTGGCCGGTGCAGCAGGAAGAGGTCCAGATAATCTGTTTTTAGTTCTTTCAGCGACCTTTCTGCAGACCATAGGATGTAGTCTGTTGTATAGTCATAGTGCTTTACTTTGTTGTTCCTGGCCTCGCCTACATACTGGATCCCGCACTTGGTGATAAACTGAACTTTATCCCGGGAAATTCCGCTTTTTGAAAAGGCTTTTCCGAAATCTCCCTCGGTACTGTACCCACCGTAAATATCCGCATGGTCAAAAGTGGTGATCCCCACATCCAGGCAGTGGTGCATCAGCTGATCCATTTCCTTGGTACTAAGCTGTTTGCCCCCACTTCCCCAGGTCATCACACCGGAGATGATCCGTGAAAATTGGTTTTGGTTTTCCATATAGTCGTGAAAATAAAAATCAATCCCTTAAATCCTTCATAAAACTAAGGGATTTCGGGGATTTTTAACCTATCGTTAACAGGCAAACCGTAAATAAATTTTCAATTTGCGAGTTACGAAAAAAGCAACCTTTTGATAAACCTTTACTAAGACATCTACATGGAACAAAATACAGCTTTGGACATAAGCGCAGTCAATGAAAAAATAGCCGAGGAAAGTGCTTTTATTGACCTGCTTATGCTCGAAATGGATAAGGCGATAATTGGTCAGCGGCACATGGTGGAGCGCCTGTTGATTGGTTTGCTGGGGCAGGGACATATTTTGCTCGAAGGAGTTCCCGGTCTGGCTAAGACCCTTGCGATCAACACCCTGTCCAGGGCCGTAAAAGGAAGTTTCAGCCGGATACAATTTACTCCTGACCTATTGCCTGCAGACGTCATCGGAACCCTGATCTACAATATCAAGGAGAACGATTTCTCTATCAAGAAAGGGCCCATCTTTGCCAACTTTGTCCTGGCCGACGAGATCAACCGGGCGCCAGCTAAAGTGCAGTCGGCCCTTCTGGAAGCCATGCAGGAAAGACAGGTAACCATCGGGGACGAAACCTTTCCGTTAGACAAGCCGTTCCTGGTTATGGCTACTCAGAACCCGGTAGAACAGGAAGGGACCTATCCACTTCCCGAAGCGCAGGTAGACCGGTTTATGCTTAAAACGGTGATTGATTATCCCAAGATGAACGAGGAGCAGTTGATCATGCGTCAAAACCTTTCCGGTGGACCTGAGGCGATCAAGCCTGTGATTACGCTGAAGCAAATCCTTAATGCCCAGAAGGCCGTGCAGGATGTTTACATGGACGAAAAGATCGAGAAATACATCCTCGATTTGGTATTTGCAACCCGCTATCCGGAAAAATACGAGCTCAAGGATTTAAAACCCCTGATCAGTTTTGGTGCCTCCCCCAGGGGAAGCATTAATCTTGCCAATGCTGCAAAATGCTATGCGTTTATCAAAAGGCGCGGCTATGTGATCCCTGAGGATGTCCGCGCTGTAGTACATGATGTGCTCAGGCACCGTATTGGCATTACTTACGAAGCCGAAGCGGAGAACATCACTTCAGAGGAGATCATAAATCGTATTGTTAACGAGGTTGAAGTGCCTTAAAACCTGCAGGGCTGACCGGGGAAATTCCTTTCCGGTGATAGTACCAGCCCCTGTTTTTTGAGCCATGTACGCCTTTAGGGCAACCGTTGTGGAGTTATGGATACGAAGGAATTACTAAAGAAAGTACGAAAGATCGAGATCAAGACGAGGCGCTTGTCTGATCATATCTTTGGGGGAGAGTACCACTCTACCTTCAAAGGGCGGGGTATGACCTTCAGTGAAGTACGGCAATACCAGTTCGGGGACGATGTACGAACAATCGACTGGAATGTAACCGCGCGGTACAACGAGCCTTTTGTAAAGGTATTTGAAGAGGAAAGGGAACTAACCATGATGCTCCTGGTAGATATCAGCGGTTCGGAATACTTCGGGACAGTCAACCAGTTTAAAAAAGGCATTATTACCGAAATAAGTGCCACCCTTGCTTTCTCAGCGCTGCAGAACAATGATAAGGTGGGGTTGATCCTCTTCTCTGATGAGATAGAGCTCTTTATCCCCCCTAAAAAAGGAAAGAGCCACGTGCTGCGGATCATCAGGGAATTGATTGAATTTTCCCCAAAAAGCCGGAAGACCAACATTGCAGAAGCGCTTAAATATTTCACCAATGTGATCAAAAAAAGGGCGATTGTTTTCGTATTGTCCGATTTCATCTGCGACGACTATGAGCGTACCCTTAAGGTTACTGGTAACAAACACGACGTAACCGGGATACGGGTATACGACTTCAACGAAGAAACCCTCCCCAACCTGGGCCTCGTTCAAATGGAAGATGCTGAAACTGGTGCTATTCAGCTTATCAATACACAGTCCAGGAAAGTCAGGAAGGCCTATGAAGCCTACCACCGCGAACGCGTGGATTACTTCAGGGACGTATTTAAAAAATCTGGCTGCGGCACATTGAGTTGTCGGGTAGACGAAAGCTATGTAAAGAAATTACTGGGTTATTTTAAAGCGCGGGCATAGGTAAAAATGGAGGCAGCAGTAAATACATATCGTCAGGAACATACAGGGTGGAAAGTACACTTTCTACTTTTTTTGTTTCTGGTAGCTTCCTGTCTGGCGGGTAGGGCCCAAACCGAACCTGTGATCAGGACAGAAGCAGATACCACGCAGATCCGAATCGGGGAACAGATCAAATTCAGGATAAGCGTTGAGACCGATACTACCTCCCAGGTGATCTTTCCGGAAGGGCAAACCTTCTCTCCTCTGGAGACTGTTGAGGCCTTCAAGACGGATACCAATAAGACCAAAGACCGCATGATCCTCCAAAAAATATACGCCCTGACCCAGTTTGATTCGGGGATGTATGTTTTACCCACACAGCGGATAGAAATTGACGGAACCGGTTATTTTACAGATTCCCTGCTGGTGGCCGTGGCCTCCGTCCCTGTAGACACCACGGCACAGCCCATGTATGACATCAAACCGCTGATGACCGTAGAAAAAAGCAACTCCCTGTTCTGGTTCCTCATATTTTTCGGTGCCCTGCTTATTGGGCTGATCTCCTGGCTGGTGTATCGCAGGCTTACGCGGGAAAAACCCCTTACGGAAGAAGAAAAGGAAGCCCAACTCCCGCCATATGAACGCGCTTTGCTGGAGTTGAAGCGCCTGGAAAACTCCAAATACCTGATCCAGGATGAATACAAAAAATATTACTCTGAGCTCACTGATATTGTAAGGGGATACCTGGAAGAGGAAGTACAAATTGGCGCCCTGGAAAGTACCACCAGGCAGTTGATTGAAAAACTGGAACTCCTCAAAGATGCCGGGGAACTCAACCTGGAGGATGACACCATAACACAGTTCAGTAAGATACTTCAGACCGCTGACCTTGTAAAGTTTGCCAGGTCCAAGCCCCCTACCCAGGTAGCTGAAAAGGATCGCATGGCCCTGGAGCAACTGGTCACCAAAACCCATGAGGCCCTCCCGGAGCCAGATGAAGAAGAGCTGTTGCAACAGGAAGAATATTTGAAGCTGCTGGCGGAGCAGAAACGTAAGAAAAGAAGGGTGCAATATGGCATAGCGGCAGTGGTAGTAATCCTTATAGCCCTAGGTTCCCTCGTGGCCTACATGGGTCCCGGGCTTTTCTGGGATACGGTTACCAGACACCCCACCAAACAATTGCTGGAAAGGGAATGGGTCTCCAGTACTTACGGAATACCACCCATAAGCCTGGAATCTCCGGATGTATTACTGAGGGATAACACGCCTTTGTCCCCGGAAGAAGAGGAAGCTGTGAAAGAGCGATATGCGTTCGTATACCAGAACCCTGATGCTCTTTTCTCTATAGGTACCCGTTCCACTTTGCTGAAACAGGCGGTTGAGCCCGATTATGAAAAAAGCCTTGAAGAGGTACTAAAAAAATTAGAGGAACAAGGGGCCAGAAACCTTCTCACCAAAAAAGAAGAATTTACTACCCGTACGGGCGTGAAGGGTGTGAAAGTCTATGGCCGGGGAACCTTTACCCTACCGGACTCGGACACGAGCATACGCGGACAATACGCGGTATTCTTTTTCGGGGGTAACGGATTCCAGCAGCAGATCGTGCTTACCTGGCCCGATGGAGATGAATATGCTGAAGAGATTATAAAACGAATAGAAAATTCACTGGAAGTTAAATTAGAAAGCTAGTGTTACAGAACATTGAATTTGCGAATCCTGAATTCTTCTGGCTGCTCTTAGCACTGCCTGTAGCCGTGCTTTGGTATCTGTGGAAGCGCAAACAGGAGGTGGCATCCCTAAAGATTTCCAGTACCAGGGGCTTCCGGGTCAAGAGCCTGTTGCCAAAATTGAAACCCCTGCTCTTCATAATGCGCCTGCTCGCCCTGAGTGCCATTATTGTAGCCATGGCCCGACCACAGACAGAGGATATTTCCACACGGACCAAAACCACAAAGGGGATTGATATTGTAATGGCAATTGACGTCTCCTCGAGTATGCTGGCGAGGGATCTAAAACCCAACAGGCTCTCCGCATTGAAGGAAGTCGCAGCGGATTTTATCCGCCAACGCCCTAATGACCGCATCGGATTGGTGGTTTATGCCGGGGAAAGCTATACCAAAACCCCCATTACCAGCGATAAGTCCATTGTGCTCAATGCCTTGAAGGAAATCACCTATGGCGAACTCACCGATGGCACCGCAATCGGGATGGGCCTGGCAACATCAGTTAACCGTTTAAAGGAGAGCAAGTCCGTTAGTAAGGTCATTATCCTCCTGACCGACGGGGTTAACAATTCTGGATTTATCGAACCCCAGACTGCTGCTGATCTGGCCATTGAATTTGACATTAAGACCTACACCATTGGTTTGGGGACCAATGGGAACGCCCTTTCCCCTATTGCCTATAACGAAGACGGATCGTTCCGCTATGGGATGCGACAGGTTGAGATTGATGAAGAACTTCTTCAGGATATAGCAAATACTACCGGGGGAAGGTACTTCAGGGCAACAGACAACGAAAAACTGGAGGCTATTTACGATGAGATAAATAAGCTGGAAAAAACAGAGATCGAAGAGTTCAAATATTATAAATACGAAGAAAAATTCAGGCCCTGGGTGCTGTTGGCCGGTGCACTGCTGGTATTGGAATGGCTGATGCGGATGTCCGTATTCAGAAGTTTTATTTGATCATAAATGGTACAGATCGACGACACGACATATTTCTACCTCTTGTTCATCATTCCGGTGATGATCGTCCTGTTTATCGGGTATCAGATCTGGAGGAGGAAAACAAGGAGACGTTTTGCCCACCCCCTGCTCCTGCGCCGGTTAAGCCCGGAACGGTCGCGGTATAAATCGGTACTGAAACTTATATTTTTCCTTTTCGGCCTGGTATTTTTAGTGCTGGGCCTCGCCAATCCTAAAATTGGCACCAAACTGGAAACGGTAAAGCGGGAAGGGGTAGACATCGTTTTTGCTGTGGACGTTTCCAAAAGCATGCTCGCCGAGGACATTGCTCCAAACCGACTGGAAAAAGCGAAAAGGCTGGTCTCAGAAATCATCAACCAACTGGCCAGTGACCGGATCGGTATCATCGCCTACGCGGCCCAGGCCTATCCCCAGCTCCCGATCACTACAGATTACGGAGCGGCAAAGATGTTCCTTCAGAGTATGAATACAGATATGCTGTCCTCACAGGGTACCGCGATCAACGAAGCTATCGAACTGGCGGCCACCTATTTCAATGATGAGGATCAGACCAACCGGGTATTGTTTATTGTCTCGGACGGTGAAGACCATTCGGGAGATGCTACCATAGATGCTGTAGACCTTGCCGTGGAAGAAGGGATAAGGATCTATACCATAGGTGTGGGTACCTCCAAAGGTGGTCCAATACCTCTGAAGCGCAATGGTGTTGTGGAAAGCCTTAAACGGGATGCGGAAGGTGAGGTGGTGATCACCCGGCTTAATGAGGACATCCTTGAGGATATTGCCGATGATGGTGAAGGAGAATTCATTGATGGATCCAACACCGAGGAAGCCGTTGCCCTGATCAGGGAAGAACTGCTTCAGATGGATAAAAAAGAGTTTGAAGCCAAGCAGTTTGCAGAATTCAAGGATCAGTTTCAGTGGTTTTTGGCTGCAGGCCTGTTATTTCTATTTTTGGATGTCTTTCTGCTCGACAGGAAGACGCAGTGGTTAAAGAAACTGGATTTGTTTAATGAAAGGGAAGATGAATAAGATAAAAAAAAGACTTGTAGGGCTTCTATTGGTTCCTGGCCTTTTTCTGACTGCACAGGAACAGCAGGATCCCGATCAGGAAAGGGCCCTGCAGCGCTCTACTAACCTTACCTGGGAGGCCAACAAAGAACTTTCAGAAAATGATTTTGTTGGGGCAGAAGCCGATTACCGCAGGGCAATTTCAAAGAGTACTGAGAACATAGCAGCTCCTTACAATCTGGGTAATGCGTATTACAACAGGTCCAGTTACAGTGAAGCCTTCGGACGCTTTAAGCAGGCGGGAGAACTGGCCAAAGACAAAGGGGACAAGCACAGGGCATTCCACAATATGGGGAATGTTTTTATGAAGAATAAGGAATATCAGAAAGCCGTTGAGGCGTATAAGGAAGCCCTGAGGAACAACCCGGGGGATGAAGAAACCCGATACAACCTCGCCCTGGCCAAAGAGCTGCTGGAAAAGGACAAACAAAACCAGAAAAACGAGGATAACGAGGAGGACCAGGATCAAAAAGATCAACAGGAACAAAACCAGGAGCAGCAAAACAACGAGGGCCAACAGGAACAGGACCAGAAACAGGAACAGGATCCCAATCAGCAGGGAGATCAGGAGAAAGAAGAAAATAAAGAAGGGCAGGGTGAAGAAAAACAGGAGCAACAAAAACAACCCGAACAAGGGGATAAAGAACGCAAACAACAACCCAGGCCCAACCAATTGTCCCCTGAGCAAATAAAGAACCTGCTGGAGGCGATGCAAAATGAGGAAAAGAAAGTGCAGGAAAAAATGGACGCCAAAAAGGTGAAAGGGGTAAAGATTAAAAACGTAAAAGACTGGTGATCAGAAATTGGCTAACATATGGGTTCTTTGTTTTGTCATTCTTACTGATGGCCCCGGTGGTTGCGCAGGAAGACGATCAGGACGTTTCCTTTCAGCTTATCCTGAGCAAGAATACACTGGGGATCAATGAACGCCTTCGGGTTGAGTTTACCATGAACAGGGACGGGGACAATTTTCAACCTCCTGATTTTGAGGGTTTCAGGGTGGTAATGGGACCCATTCAGTCGATAAAGTCTTCCTGGATCAACGGGGTGCGGGAATATTCCAAAACCTATTCTTACACCCTTGCACCTACGGCACGAGGCCGGTTTACTATCAAACAGGCCACTATTGATATCGACGGGGAAACCTACAAATCCCTTCCTGAACAAGTAACCGTTACCGCAGCGGTGGATAAACCTAGTGAGGGTAAGAACGTGGATGATGTTGCCACTGAAAACCTGCACCTTGTGGCAGAAGTATCCAAAACTGATCCCTACCTCAACGAGGGAATCAGCGTGGTATACAAGCTCTACGTGAGCCCAACCATCAACGTGTCAGATTTCCGTCCACTGGACAATCCCAAATACAATAACTTCTGGAGCCAGGATCTGCCATTGAACCGGTATACAGTGGAAAACACCACCTACCAGGGCAAGCCCTATCGCTACGTTGTTTTGAAAAGAGTTGTGCTTTATCCGCAGAAGGACGGAAAGTTGGAAATAGAACCCCTCTCACTTGATGTTACCCTGGATGTACCCACGGACAAACGTGATTTCTTTGGGCGCCGAACGTATACACAGACCAATATCACGGTGTCTGCAGGGAGAAGGTCCATCAATGTGAAGCCACTTCCCGAGCAGGGAAAACCGGATTCATTTTCGGGTGCTGTAGGGGAGTTTGAGTTTTCGGTAAGCACCTCCAAAAATATACTGAACGCAGCTGAATCCCTGCAAGCAAAGGTTGCCGTTAAAGGAAAGGGAAATTTGAAATTATTCCAGTTGCCGGAACCCAGTCTGCCCGGCGCCCTTGAGGTTTATGAACCTGAGTTCAAGGAGAACATCAGGACCACCCTTTCTGGCATGCAGGGCGAAGTGAGCAACGAGTATACTATCGTCCCGGCTTACCGCGGAAAGTACCCCATCCCCGGGATATCGTTCAGTTATTTCAACCCGAAAACAGAGCAGTATCAAACCATAAGTTCAGACGAGATTACCATTAATGTACTGGAAGGTCCGCAAAGGGAAAGTACCCCATCAAGTACTGCTCCGGCAAAACGCGAAGCGGTTGTTGTTGCCGGGGGCAATCAGTTTAATTTCATCAAACTGAAACCGGGGCTTATCGATAAAAGCAATTCTTTTTTCTTTGGGACAACTCGCTTTTACCTCTGGTTGCTGTCCCCCGTACTCCTTATTCCCCTTGCTGTGATTTTCGGCAGGAAACGGGAAGCACTAGCCAAAGACGAGGAGGGCAACAGAATCAAGAAAGCGAACAAACTCGCCAGAAAATACCTTTCTACCGCCAAAAAAACGCTGGGCGATAAGGAGGCCTTTTACGTGGCCATGGAGAAAGCCCTGCACAATTACCTAAAGGCAAAATTAAAAATAGAGACCTCGGAGTTTGCTAAAGAGAAGATTGCAGATCTCCTGAACAAAAAGGGAGTGGATTCAGAAACCACGCAAGGTTTTATTGGACTGTTGAAAAATTGTGAAATGGCCCGGTACAGCCCAT
Source organism: Lentiprolixibacter sp. (assembly GCF_982873095.1). NCBI lineage: Bacteria > Pseudomonadati > Bacteroidota > Flavobacteriia > Flavobacteriales > Flavobacteriaceae > Lentiprolixibacter > Lentiprolixibacter sp. The sequence goes on from NZ_CEYNTP010000004.1 coordinate 32,089, forward strand.
TCTCAAATGTACAGATGCAGCAGGACTATCGCAATGCAAGCGAGGTCATATCGGCAATAGATAAACAACTATGAGCATGAAATTTTGGGCAGGTATACTCATATCACTGTGGTGTTCCTGGGCAATCGCCCAGCCTGAAGTCATGTTCGACAGTGCGACCGTTGCTTATAATAAGGGAGATTACGAAAAGGCCATTTCGTATTACGAGGATATTCTGGAAGGTGGAAAACATTCTGCAGCACTCTACTACAACCTCGGTAATTGCTATTATAAGCTCAATCAAATTGCCCCCAGCATCTATTATTACGA